>CAZABF010000085.1:0-3393 GCA_964483495.1 uncultured Candidatus Pelagibacter sp.
AATCTCTATTTTTTTTAGTTTGTCTTTTATCGTATTGTTTTTTTCCTTTTGCTACTGCAATTTCAAGCTTAGCTTTGCCTTTTTTAAAATACATTTTTGTAGGTACTAGAGTAAAACCCTCTGCATTTATTTTTCCTGTAAGTTTGTTAATTTCTTTTCTGTTAAATAAAAGTTTTCTTTCATCGGTCGGATTATGATTTGAATAACTAGCTTGTTTATACGAAGAAATATGAGAATTGATTAAATAAATCTCACCATTTTTTTCTATAGCATAAGAATCTGCAATATTAACTTTTCCAGATCTAATTGATTTAATTTCCGAACCTTTTAAAACTATACCTGCTTCGATTAGTTCGTGAAAAAAATAATTAAAACTTGCTTTTCGATTTAAACAGATAATTTTTAAACCAGGATTGGTTTTTTTTTTCATTAACTAATAAGTTTAGCTGATGATAAAGCTTTTTTAACTTCTTCTTGTGTTTCTTTTTTAATTTTAACTAATGGAAGTCTAATTTCATCATCACATAATCCTAAAAGTTTTGCTGCATATTTAACTGGTGCAGGATTGCTCTCAATAAACAAAGATTTATGTAAAGGCTGCAGCATTTTATCTATTCTTTCTGCTTCTTTTATTTCATTATCAGATTTTGATTTTGAATATTTTTGCATATCAGAGCATAATTTAGGTGCAATATTAGCTGTAACGGAAATCATTCCTACTCCGCCTCTTTTATTAAATTCAAATGCAAGGCCATCTTCTCCAGTAAGCTGTATAAATTCAGGTCCTAATTTTTTTATTGTTTGATCAAGTCTATTCAAGTCACCTGTTGCATCTTTAACACCAGCAATATTTTTAAGTTCAAATAATCTTGCCATAGTGTCAACTGACATATCAATTACGCATCTACTTGGAATATTATAAATTATAATAGGAAGACTAGTATTATCATTTATAGTTTTGTAATGTTGGTATAAACCTTCTTGTGTGGGTTTATTATAATATGGAGTAACAATTAATGCTCCATCAGCACCTACTTTTTCAGCGTGTTTTGTTAATGCTACGGCTTCCTCTGTTGAATTAGATCCTGTACCAGCAATTACCGGTATCTTTCCTTTTGCTTCCTTTATACAAAGTTCTATAACCTTTTCATGCTCCTTGTGGCTTAATGTTGGCGATTCACCGGTTGTACCAGCTGGAACTAAGCCATTAGTATTATTTTCTAAATGAAAATTAATTAATTTAATATAATTTGCTTCATCTAGATTATTATCTTTGAATGGTGTTATAAGTGCTACATTTGAACCTTTAAACATGAGATCTTATAACATAAATTGCTAACGATTCATTGAATTTATTATGAAAAAAAAGCTCTTAAAATTGGTAATAATTATTTTTATCATATTTGAAAGTAACTCTATTCTCTATGCTAGTGAAAAAATTATTCTACCAGAAAAAAAACCAATTATATATAAAGAGCAAAAATCAAAAAAAATAACAACTTATTTAATTCCATTAAAAAAACCCACTCCTAAAGCAGAAGAAGCTGAGCTAAAAAAACTTAAAAAATTGATTGTAAATGGGGAAATTATTCCAATGAACAAACCTCTAGTTGTTAAAAAAGAAAAATCAGTTAGAGCAAAAAAATCTAAATATTATTCAAAAAAAGATTACGAAATTGCAAAAATATCTATTAGATCAATGGAGCAAAAAAAATGGTCCTCAGCAGAAAAAACTGCAAAAAAAGCTAGAGATAAATCGATTTATAATTTTGTAAGATGGAAACATCTTTTAACAACTGGAAATCAATTGCCTTTTTATGAATACAAAAGATTTATTGAATCAAATCATAAATATCCGAGAATAAATAGAATTAAGTATTTAGCTGAACACAAATTATCTGTAAAAGATTTATCTGCTAACTTCATAATTGATTGGTTTAAAAAACATCCATCGTTAAGTGGTTTTGGAAAAATTGTTTTGGGTCAGGCGCATCTTAAAAAAGGCGACTCAATTCAGGGTGTTAAATTAATTAAAGAAGGATGGATTACTGCAGATTTGAACAGAAATGATATGAAGTTTTTTAGAAAAAAATTTAAAAAAATCTTAAATTCTAGTGATTATATTAAAAGGGCTGATTACCTTGCCTACGAAAACAAATACTGGGATTTGAAAAGAATGCTTAGATATTTGCCTAAAGACTATCAATTGCTTTATACAGCAAGACAACTGCTTATGAGCAGATCATATGGTGTCGATGCCGCAATTAGTAAAATTCCTCAAAAACTTAAAAATGATCCTGGTTTAAATTATGATCGATTAAAGTGGAGAAGAAAAAGAGGTAGACTTGATGGATCTCTTGAAATTTTACTAAAAATTAAAAATACCAAAGAATATATGGTAAGGCCTGATAAGTGGTGGGTAGAAAGAGGAATAATTGGAAGGTCTTTAATTTATAAAAAAAAATATGAAAGTGCATATAAAATTGTAAGTAAACATGCTTTAACAGAAGGTCCCGAGTATGCTGAGGCTGAATGGATGAGTGGATGGATTGCATTAAGCTTTTTAAAAGATCCTATTCTAGCAGAAAGTCATTTTACAAACTTTTACAATAACGTCGGTTATCCAATAAGTTTATCTAGAGGTGCTTATTGGTTAGGTAGAACATATGAAAAAATTGGGAAAAAAGAATTAGCTAATGAGTGGTATGGTGAAGCATCGAAATATTTAACAACATATTACGGTCAACTTGCACACTTGAAAATTAACCCTAATAAAGAAATAGAATTAAATGAACTTATGGAAGTTGACAAAGATTATGCAGAAAAATTTTATAAAAAAGACGTAGTTAAAGTAGTTCATTTATTAGATGAACTAAATAAAGACAAATACACAAAACATTTATTAAGAGGCCTAGCAAATGACAATGTTTTGTTGGGTAGTGAAGTTTTAGCTGCAAAATTGGCAACCGATATATCAAGATTTGACTTTGCAGTTCAAATTGCAAAAATCGCATCTTATGAGAAAAGATTCCATAACAAATATAATTATCCAGTTATAAGCGCTCCAAAAACTATAAACGGGAGAAAAATTCCCGAATCAGCATTTATATTATCTATAATCAGGCAAGAAAGTGAATTCGACACAAGTGCTTATAGTCGTGCTGGTGCAAAAGGATTAATGCAATTAATGACCTACACTGCAAGAGTTGTGGCAAAACAAGCTAAATTACCATATTCAAAATCAAGACTAACTTCAGATCCAGAATATAATGTTAACCTTGGTTCTTATTATATAGCAGGATTAATTCTTGAGTATGATGGTTCGTACCCATTTGCAATAGCTGCTTATAACGCTGGTCCAAAAAGAGTTAGATATTGGAAAAAAATAAACAA
>CAZABF010000086.1:0-3372 GCA_964483495.1 uncultured Candidatus Pelagibacter sp.
GGAACATCTTATTTAAGTTTTACTAATACAAGAGGACCTGCTGGATCAAAAATCTCTATACCTATGATGCATAAAACCGATTCTGGTTTAAGACCTTATTATCTGACACATGAATTTACAATTCATGACGCCCCATTTGATAATGAAATAGTAATTGCTATTGGTGGTGCTTCTAGTGGAAGAGCTCATGCAAGAACAGGTGATAGGTACCAGGACATGAAAGAAATGGGCATTGAACCAAAATAATTTAAATGATCAATGCAAAAGATTCAAAAGATACTTTTTATATCTTAAATAAAAAACAAGACACCACGATTGTTTTAATTCATGGCGTAGGACTTAATCATAAGATTTGGGAACCTCAAATTAATTCATTTAATAACACTGTTTTAGCATATGATATTTTAGGTCACGGAAAAACACCGTTAACAAAATCACAAATAAGTTTTAATGATTTTTCCTTACAGTTGCTAAACCTAATTGATGAATTAAAATTTGAAAAAATACATTTAGTTGGTTTTTCAATTGGTTCATTAATAGCAAGAAATTTTGCTTCTAATTATAATAATAGATTAGAATCTTTAACTTTACTTTGCTCAGTTTTTGAAAGAAGTAAAGAGCAACAACAAATAGTTAATGATAGATTTGAATTATCTAAAAAAAGCAGATCTTTATCAAAACAAGCTCTTAAAAGATGGTTTACAGATGATTATATAAGTAAAAATCCAAATATTTACGAAAAAATTTCTTCAATGCTTGAAGAAAATAATATGGAAAACTTCTTAAAAGTTTATGAGCTATTCGTTAAACACCAAGATAATGAAATGTTTGAAAATATAAAAACAAAAACACTAATTATGACTGGAGAAAATGATATTGGATCAACTCCTGAAATGTCTGAAAATTTAAGAAAAAAAATCCCTAATTCTAAAGTTAAAATAGTAAGCATTGGAAAACATCTCTGTAGTATTGAGTGTGCAGATGATGTAAATAACGCTATTAAGGAACATATAAAAAATGACTAAACTTAAACAATACAAAATGTTTATTGATGGAGAATGGGTAGACTCTGATACTAAAAAAACTTTTGAAACTTTAAATCCAGAAAATAACAAGCCTTGGGCTGTAGTTCCTGAAGCAAGTGCAAATGATGTTGATAAAGCAGTAAAAGCTGCACAAAAAGCATTTGAAGGAGAATGGCCAAAATTATTGCCAAGAGAAAGAGGTAAATTTTTAAGAGCAATAGCAAACAAGCTTAGAGAAAATGCTGAATTACTTGGTGAGATTGAAACTATTGATACTGGAAAATTATTTAGAGAAACAAAAAAACAAGCAAATTATATTGCAGAATACTATGACTATTATGCTGGCATGACAGATAAAGTTGAAGGAACAGTTTTACCTATAGATAAACCAAATATTCAAGCAATAACCACAAGAGTACCTATAGGAGTTATAGCTGCGATTATTCCTTGGAATTCGCAGATGTTGTTGACAGTAACAAAATTAGCTCCTGCTTTAGCAATGGGAAATACTGTGGTTATTAAATCATCTGAGTTAGCTCCAGCAGTGCTATTTGAATTTGCAAAATTAATTGAAGAAACAGGAATACCAAAAGGTGTTGTAAATGTTGTTACAGGTTTTGGCGATCCATGTGGAAAAGCTCTTACAACACATAATCTAGTTGAAAAAATTGCTTTTACAGGTGGTCCAGAAACTGCAAGACACATAATTAGAAATTCAGCTGAAAATTTATCTGAAGTAAGTTTAGAACTTGGAGGAAAAAGCCCTGTAGCAGTTTTTGATGATGCAAATCAAGAAAATGCAATAAATGGAATTACTGCAGGAATTTTTGGTGCAAGTGGTCAAAGTTGTATTGCTGGTTCAAGACTATATTTGCAAAAAGGAATTTATAATGAATTTTTGGATAAGCTTGTAAAAAGAGCAGAAAAAATAAAAATTGGAGCACCTATGGATCCTGAAAGTGAAATGGGCCCAATTAGCAATTTTAAACAATTAGAGATAATAGAAAAAAATATTAAATTAACTGTAGAACAAGGTGGAAAAATTAAATGTGGGGGCAAAAGACATTCATTTTCAAATGAAGGATACTATTTTCCTCCAACAATTATTGAATGCGATAATCATAATCTTCCAGCAGCGGAAAATGAACTCTTTGGACCAATACTATCTGTAATGAAATTTGAAAATGAAGAAGAGGTAATAAATAAAATGAATGATAACCAGTATGGTTTGTCTTCTGGTGTTTATACTAGCGACTTTTCAAGAGGTATGAGAGTTTCAAAAGCAATTAGAGCTGGAATTACATTTGTAAATACTTATAGACTAATATCCCCGTCTGCTCCATTTGGTGGCATGAAAGATAGCGGCTATGGCAAAGAAGCAGGTATTGAATCTATAAAAGATTATACAAGAGTAAAAACAACTTGGTATTATACTTCTGATAAACCAACTCTTGATCCTTTTTCAATGAGATAACATTGTCTCTTAAACATACATTTTTAATTTTATTAGTAATGTTTTTGCTTGGTAGCGCCTATCCTACGGCAAAACTTGGTTTAAATGAATCTATTCCTCCAATTTTATTTGGTTCTATAAGAATGGCAATTGTATTTATATGTCTTTTGCCTTTTATTAAATTAAAATTACCTAACAAAAAATATTTATTACCCCTATTTAGCTTTGCAATCTCAATGGGAGTAGGTGTAAATTTTTTTTTATATTTGTCAGTAAATGCCTCAAGTATTTTATCACCAATTGTTATAGGAGCTCAACTTTCAATTCCCCTGGCTATTGTTATTAGTTCAATTTTTATTGGAGAGTCTATAAGTTACAAAAAGTGGATACTTATTATTATGTCTTTCTTTGGAATAATATTAATTGGCTTTGATCCAAAAGTTGTAAATGAAATTTTAGGAATATTGTTAATATGTTGCATGGCTTTTTTTTATGGATTAGCTCAAGTATTTTCAAGATATCTTAATGAAGTGGATGTTAAATTTACAAATGCTCTCATGGGACTTGTTGGATGTGTAGTTTTGCTATGTTTATCTATTTTTTTTGAGGGAAATACAGTTTTTCATTTAAATAATATGAATGTTGAAGCTTGGCTATTGGCTTTACATCATGGCATTCTTTGTTCGTTAATGGGTCACATGTCAATGTTTTATCTTTATAAATTTTATCCTATTGGACTAGTTCTTCCTTTTTATGCCTTGTTTCCAGTTTTTGGTTTAATACTAACTTTTTTCATTTTTGGAGAAATTCCAACTATCATAATGGTCACTGGCGGAACTATTGTTATAGTATCAGTGTTTATGCTTCAAAAAACTAGATAAATTAATCATTGAA
>CAZABF010000087.1:0-3345 GCA_964483495.1 uncultured Candidatus Pelagibacter sp.
TAATTTTCAACATCAGTTGTGGTTGTTAATTGTCCACCTGGCTCCATTCCTGAAATCATAATAGGTTTTAGCATTGCTCTTGCAGCATAAACAGCAGCAGTATATCCAGCTGGACCGGAACCAATTATTAACACTTTTGTGTGTTTAGTTGGATTTTGATTCATATCAGGGCTATATAGTCACAAATGATGAAATTAAAAGGGTTGTTATTAACAGAAGGTTTTCACGGCATGATTAGCCAAGTCGAGGGTTTAGCCAAAGCCCTAGATTTAGACTTCTTTCATGAAAAAATTGAACTAAATAATTTTTGGAAATTCATTCCTCCAAAATTTACGCCTATAAAAAAATTTGTCTTTAATAATGAGATTAAAAAAGATTTTGATGTAATAATTTCATGTGGTCGAAAAAGTGTAGTTCCTTCAATCTTTTTAAAGAAAAATTCCCCAAAAAAAATATTCAACATACACATTCAAAATCCAAAAATTTCACTTGAAAATTTTGATATTGTAGTTGCTCCAAAACATGATGAAATTAAAGGAAAGAATGTAATTTCAACAAGAGGAGCAATTCATTATCTAACATTAGAAGAAATTAATCAGAATAAAAATTATTTAGGAAACAAGATTGATAGAAGCAAAGATGTTTTAGCTTTGATTATCGGAGGTCCTAATAAATATTATCAATATACTAAAAAAAATATTCAAAAAATATTTTCATTGATCAATGAGAATATAATTAAGCAAAATCTACAACTTATAGTTATACCTTCAATGAGAACACCTATTGAAACTATAGAACTAGCTAAAAATTATTTTAGTTCTGAACATTTGGTTATAGATAATGTTGATAAAAAAGCGTATTTATCAGCTCTATCATTATCCAATTTTATAGCGGTAACCTGTGATTCAAGTTCAATGATTTCGGAATCAGCTTTGACTGGCAAACCAATTTATGTAGCACAAATTCCTACTTCAAAAAATGATTATAGGTTTCAGAATTTCAGAAAATTGTTTAAAGAATTAAATATTATTAGAGATTTAGGTGGCAACATGGAAAATTGGAATTATAAACCTTTAGATGAAACTAATAGAGTGGCCACAGAAATCAAAAAAATTTTCAATAGATTTTAATTTAGAACAAAGATATATAGATAAAAATGATTAGATTAACGAAATGTCTTTTTTAAATTCATTAATTAATAATTCAAAAAAATTTGAAAAACCATTTACTCATTGGGAATTGAACAAACCCCTAACAGAATCGGCAATTGAAGAGATAGTTAAGGCAGATATAGAAGATCCATCCAGACATAATCTTAAGTACGATGGCACCAGAGCAATAGATGGTGGCGAAGGAAAGTTCAGAGAAGGTATTGCTTCTGGAGGACAAGCTTTAAAATTTAGGTGTTTTATAAATAAAGATAATTCAAAAAATTTTCCAAATCTAAAAAAATTTATTGAAGAACTGCAATCCAAGGAAGCTCACCAAAAAATTTCAGAATTAATTAATAAAGATTTATCAAAAGCTTATGTGAGAGTGGAAGTTATTTGCGACAGAGAAGGATTCTGGCTTAAACCTCATTGTGATATTAAAGAAAAATTATTTTCTTCTTTGCTTTTTGTAAACACAGTAGGAGAAAATGAAGAATTAGGAACTGATTTTTATAATGAAAACTTAAAAAAAGTTAAAACTGCTCCTTATCGACATAATTATGGATACTGTTTTTCAAGCGGACCAAATACTTGGCATGGTATGGAAAAAAAAGTGATTAAGAAAGAAAGAAGAAGTCTACTAGTGAATTATGTTACTTTTCCCACAGACTGGAAAGTAGAATAATTAAATTTCTTGCAAAGACTTCACTTCCATTTTTTTTGTTTTTAAGGACTTAATAGCCTCTAAAAAAGCATAAGCAGTTGACATGTTTGTACAATACGGCACTTTATTTATTAAAGAAGATCTTCTTAAAGATGTAGAGTCTTGAATACGGTGCTTACGTTTTCCACCTCCAGTATTAATAACCAAAGCAATTTTTTTTGCATTTAACACATCAATAATGTGTGGAGAACCCCCGCTAACTTTATTTATTTTTTTACATTTAATTCCATTTTTATTAATTCTGTTTGCTGTACCTTCTGTGCCGCATAATTTAAAACCTAATTTTACTAATTGTTTTGCCAAATCCACTCCTTCATTTTTATGTCTATCTTTTAGAGAAATAAATGCCAATCCTTTAGTAGGCAAGGAATTTTGTGAAGCGATTTGACTTTTGGCGTATGCTAAACCAAAGTCTTTATCTATTCCCATTACTTCTCCTGTTGATTTCATTTCTGGACCTAGCAAAACGTCAACATTTGGAAATTTATTAAATGGAAAAACAGCCTCTTTAACAGCAAACATGTTTTTATTTTTATTTTTTAAATTAAATTTTTTTAATTTTTCTCCTGCCATTATTCTTGAAGCAATTTTGGCTAGAGGAATTCCTTTAGCTTTAGAAACAAAAGGTACAGTTCTACTGGCTCTTGGATTAACCTCAATAATATAAATTTCATCATTTTTAATTGCAAACTGTACGTTCATAAAACCTTTTACTTTTAATGCTAATGCTAATTTTTTAGTTTGATTATTAATTTCATTGATTAATTCTTTCTTAATAGCAACTGGAGGTATACAGCAAGCTGAGTCACCAGAATGTATTCCAGCTTCTTCAATATGTTGCATAACTCCTGCAACAAAAACATCTTTACCATCTGAAATCGCATCAACATCTACCTCCATTGCGTTATTAATAAATCTATCAATTAAAATTGGATTATTTTCTGCAGCTTTAAAAGCTTCTTCAACAAAATTTTTTAGCTGATTTTTTTCATGAACTATTTCCATGGCCCTACCTCCCAGCACATAGGAAGGCCGCACAACAAGTGGCAAGCCAATATCAGATGCTATTTTTATAGCTTCCTTGTATGTTTTGGCTATTCCACTATCTGCTTGTTTTAATTTTAATTTAATTAAAAGTTTTCTAAACCTATCTCTGTCCTCAGCCAAATCAATTGATGAATATTGAGTACCTATAATTGGTAAAGAGTTATCATGAAGAAATTTTGCTAATTTAATAGGAGTTTGACCTCCAAACTGCGCTATTATTCCTATTAAATTTCCTTTTGATTTTTCTTTTAAAATTATGTTATGGACGTACTCTTCAATTAAAGGTTCAAAGTATAATCTGTCACTTGTATCATAATCAGTTGAAACAGTTTCTGGATTGCAATTTATCATTATTGTTTCAAAACCAACTTCCTTTAAAGAGTAACTTGCTTGACAGCAGCAGTAATCAAATTCAATTCCTTG
>CAZABF010000088.1:0-3264 GCA_964483495.1 uncultured Candidatus Pelagibacter sp.
TAACAACCTTTTTTAAAATCTATTCCATTTAACTCTTCAAAATTACACTCAATACCAAATATTTTATCTTTAAGTTGATCTGTATTTTTTTGAGCAACTCCAATTTCATGACTAAATTTATAATATTCATCAGCATTTGAAGTAGTTAAATCTAATTTTTTTAAAGATAAATGTAGTTTTTCTAAGTTAATAATTATTCTTGCTCCTAATTCTTTTTTCCTTGGGTCCAAAAATATAGAATCTTCTCTGTATTTGATTGTAAACCCAGGTAAGTTTTTAGCGCCTTCAAATTCTAAAAATTTTTCATTACTTAGCGCAGCTACTACAAACTCATTGCTTAGATTAAGTATTTCAACTTTAGATCTAAGTTTATACAGATCCAGTTGATTATAAAGATTTTCAATTTGTAATTTTTCACAGTCTATAAAATATCCATTTTTATGTTTAATAATTAAAAAATCGAAAAGATATTTCCCTTGAGGCGTTAAAAGTGACGCAAAGCAACTATTAGTTTCATTAACTTTATCAATATCATTTGTTATTATATTTTGTAAAAATTCTTTAGCATCTTTGCCTTGAACAAATAACACTCCACGATCTTCTAAAATATATACTTTTTTTTTGTTCATAATTGAAAGATGTTCATTTATAATATAGTTACTTTTCTACCAAATGTTAGATCTAATAATAAAAAATGGGCAATGCTTCATCGATAATAAGTTGGAAAATGCAGACTTGGGCATTAAAGAAGATAAAATTGTAGAGATTGGAAGCATTAAGGAAGAATCAAAAGAAATATTTGATGCATCAAATTTGATTGTTTTGCCTGGTTGTATAGATACGCAGGTACATTTTAGAGAACCAGGCTCAACTGAAGCTGAGGATTTGAACTCAGGAAGTAGAGCGGCTATAGCAGGAGGAATAACGGGAGTATTTGAAATGCCAAATACAAATCCTCCAACAGCAAATAAAAAAGAATTTCAAAACAAGTTAAACTTAGCAAAAAATAGAATGTATTGTAATTATGCATTTTATTTTGGTGCAACTCCAAACAACTATAAAGATCTTGCTAATTTAAAAGATTTAGAAGGCTGTTGTGGAGTAAAATTATTTGCAGGATCATCAACGGGAAATCTTTTAGTAGATAAAGAAGAAGATATTGAAAAAGTTTTTGAGCACACATCAAAAATAGTTTCTGTTCATTCAGAGGATGAAGAAATCTTAAATATTAGAAAAAAGCTTAGAAAAAAAGGAGATGTATCAACACATCCAGTTTGGAGAAATGAAGAGTGTGCAATGTCTTCAACAAGAAAAATTGTAAAAATTGCTAAAAGATTAAACAAAAAAGCACATATCTTGCATGTGACCACAAAAGAAGAGGTAGACTTTTTATCTCAAAATAAAGGCAATGTTACCTTTGAAATAACTCCTCAGCACTTAACACTTTCTGCTCCAGACTGTTACGAAAAACTTGGTACATTTGCACAAATGAATCCTCCAATTAGAGATAAAAGTCATTTTGATCGATTATGGTATGCGGTAAGAAATAATTATAATGACACATTAGGTTCTGATCATGCACCTCATTTAAAAGAAAATAAACTAAAAGAATACCCTGACTCACCATCAGGAATGCCCGGTGTTCAAACTATTCTCCCAGTAATGCTAAACCACGTAAATGAAGGAAGATTGAAATTAGATCAATTAGTGAAATTACTTTGTGAAAACCCAGCCAGTATTTTTGGTATCCAAAAAAAAGGATTTATAAAAAAAGATTTTGATGCAGATTTTACAATAATAGATTTAGAAAAAACTATAGAAATTAAAAATGAAAAAATAGAAAGTAAATGTGGGTGGTCTCCTTTTGACGGATATAAATTTAAAGGAACTCCTATTGCGACTATAGTTAATGGTGAAGTTAAAATGAAAGATGGAAAAATTATTGGAGATCCATCTGGAAAACCAATGAAATTTAAATAACTTTTGAAGAAAAACTATTAACTAAAACAACGCCCAGCACTATAAAAAACAATCCGAGGATTGCTTGCCAGTTAAGACTTTGTTTAAAAAAAATGTATCCTAATATTGCAATTGTAAATATTCCTAATCCGCTCCAAGTTGCATAAACAATAGCAATTGGAATTTTGTGCAATACATGAGTAAGACAATATAAAGCTGATAGATAACAAATCGCAGCTGTTGATGTAGGAATTAGTTTGGTAAAATTTTGTGTAGAAGGAAGAAGCATTGTGCCCGCAACTTCACAAAAAATTGCAACGAACATAAAAAAATAAGCTTTTGTCATTATTTTAAAATATTATTTTTTATTAAATCTTGTTTTATTTCATCTAAAATTGCTGGATCATCAATTGTTGCCGGCATTTTATATTCTTCTTTATCAGCTATTTTTCTGACTGTTCCTCTTAAAATTTTTCCAGACCGTGTTTTTGGTAATCTTTTTACAACAATGGTAGTTTTAAAAGCTGCAACCGGACCAACTTTATCTCGCACCATTTGAATACACTCTTTTGATATTGTTTCATTATCTTTTTGAACTCCAGCTTTAAGTGCTATTAAACCAATAGGTAATTGGCCTTTTAATTTATCTGCGATACCAATAACCGCACATTCAGCAACTGATTGATGCTCTGATAAAACTTCTTCAATTGCACCAGTTGAAAGTCTATGACCAGCAACATTTATAATATCATCTGTTCTAGACATAATCCAAATATACCCATCATCATCTATATGGCCTGCATCATAGGTTTGATAATATCCTTCGTAGCTTGTCATATATGTTTTTTTATATTTTTCATCAGCATTCCATAAAGTTGGAAATGTTCCAGGAGGCAAAGGTAGTTTAACGACTATATCTCCCATTTCATTTGGTTTAGCTAAAGTTTGATCTGGTTTTATAACTTTAACATCGTAACCAGGAACCGCTTTACAAGCAGAACCATATTTTGTTTTCATCATTTCTATACCTGTGCAATTAGAACTTATTGCCCAACTAGTTTCAGTTTGCCACCAGTGATCAATTACCGGAACTTTTAAAAGAGACTCCGCCCATTTAATAGTATCTGGGTCTGCTCTTTCTCCTGCTAAAAATAAGCTTTCAAATGAATTTAAATCATACTTAGAAAAAAATTTGCCTTCTGGATCTTCTTTTTTAATAGCCCTAAAGGCAGTTGGTGCAGTGAATAGAGATTTTACCTTGTATTCAGAAATGATTTTCCAAAAAGCTCCTGCATCTGGAGTTCC
>CAZABF010000089.1:0-3213 GCA_964483495.1 uncultured Candidatus Pelagibacter sp.
TCTAAGAAGAATGCAACTCTAACTTGGTTTGCAGCAGCATTAGCAACTGAAACTGATAAGTTAAGAGCAACAATAGTTCCTAGAATAAAACTAATTATTTTTTTCATTTATTCTCCTCTTTAAATTTAAAAATTGATTAAAGTTGATTATAGAAGATATGTAAATGATAGAATTGTTTTAAATCGCGACACATAAATATATATACAATTAATAGTTGTATAACTAAAATAATTTTCTAGTTAAAGGTTATAAATTAGTCTAAAAATTCATTTTTTAGCTAATTAATTAATTTTTTTACTAAACAATTATGAGTTCAGAAAATAAATCTAAAATTCCAAACTCTTTAAATGAGCATTGGATGCCATTTACAGCAAATAAAGATTTTAAAGAAAATCCAAGATTAATTACTGAAGCCAAAGGAATGTATCTAAAAAATCATCACGGAAAAACTATGATTGATGCAAGTTCAGGATTATTTTGCAATCCTTTTGGACATGGAAGAAAAGAAATTGTTAACGCTGTAACAAAACAGCTTGAAACTTTAGATTATACTCAACCCTTTCAACAAGGCTTTGGTGGATCTTTTGAACTAGCAACAAGAATTACAAAACATACCCCAGGAAACTTAAATAGAATTTTTTTTTCAACAGGTGGATCTGATGCTGTTGAAAGTGCAATAAAAATTTCAATCGCTTATCATAAAGCTAATGGACAAGGTTCAAGGTTTAGAATTGTTGGAAGAGAACGTGCTTATCATGGAATGCATATCGGAGGAACTTCAGTTGGAGGAATGATTAATAATGTTAAAACTTATGCAAGTTTATTAATGCCAGGAGTAGTTCATATGAGACATACTCATTTACCTGATCATAAATTTATTAGTGGACAACCTGAAACTGGCGCAGAAATAGCTGAAGACCTTGAAAGGTTTGCATCAAATTTTGGAGCTGAAAATATTGCTGCATGTATAGTGGAACCAACAGCCGGATCTACTGGAACATTAGTTCCACCAAAAGGTTATTTACAAAGACTTAGAGAAATTTGTGACAAACATGGAATTCTTTTGATTTTTGATGAAGTAATTACAGGATGGGGAAGAATGGGTTCTGAATTTGCATCTCAAGAATTTGGAGTTACTCCTGATATTATGACTATGGCTAAAGCAACTACAAATGGAGTTGTTCCATTAGGAGCAGCTGCATGCAAAGAAGAAATTTATAATACTATCGTTGATAATGCTCCAAAAGGTGCAATTGAATTATTTCACGGTTATACATATTCAGCTATTCCAGTTGCAGTTGCTGCAGGACTAGCGGTTCAAGATATTATAGAAAAAGAAGATATTTTTAACAGAGTAAAAGAACTAGTTCCTTATTACCAAAAAGCAATATTTTCTCTTAAGGATTTAGACGTTGTAGATAATATTAGAGGATATGGGTTAATGGCGGGTATTGATATGAAGTTAGATCAAAAACCTGGTAAAGCAGGATTTACTTGTTACAAACATTGTTACGAGACAGGAGTTAATTTTAAAGCAACAGGAGATTGTTTGATTATTGCTCCAATGTTTATTTCAGAAAAAAAACATATTGATGAAATAATCGAAAAACTAAGAACTGGAATAAACAGCTATACCAAATCTAAAAATAACTAGGTTCTTATGAAAATTGGAGTTCCTAAAGAAATTAAACCTCAGGAAAGCAGAATAGGACTTACTCCAGATAGCGTTAAATCTTTAACCTCAAATGGGCATGAAGTTTTAGTTGAAAATAATGGTGGTTTTGAAGCAGGTTTTGAAAATGAACAATATAAATCTGTTGGCGCTAAAATTGTTCAAAAAGCAGAAGATATTTTTAACGATGCAGAAATAATTGTTAAAGTTAAAGAGCCTTTATCAAATGAAGTAAAAATGATTAGAGAAAACCAAATAGTTTTTACTTATCTTCATTTAGCCGCTGCAAAAGAACTAACTCAAGGATTAATTAATTCAAAATCTATTTGTATTGCCTATGAAACAGTTACGGATAATAACGGAAGACTACCTTTGCTTGCTCCAATGAGTGCAGTTGCAGGAAGAATGTCAGTCCAGGCAGGAGCTCATTGTTTAGAAAAAAATCAAAAGGGAAGAGGATTATTATTAGGAGGAGCACCAGGCGTTGAAAGTGGAACAGTAGTAATTTTAGGTGGAGGTGTCGTTGGAGAAAATGCAGCGATTATTGCAACAGGAATGAGAGCTAAAGTTCATATTGTAGATAAGTCTGAAGCAAGATTAAAACAGTTAACCGAAATATTTGGCGATAAAATAATTCCTCAACAAAGTGATAAAATTGATTTAAATAAATTGATTGCAGAAGCAGATCTTTTAGTTGGTGGAGTATTAATTCCAGGCGCAGAAGCTCCAAAATTAGTAACCAAAGATATGTTAAAATTAATGAAACGTGGATCGGTAATTGTTGATGTAGCAATTGATCAAGGAGGCTGCGTTGAAACAAGTAAACCAACAACACATGCAGAACCCACTTACATTGTTGATGATGTTGTTCATTATTGTGTTGCAAATATGCCGGGTGGAGTTCCAAGAACTTCAACTATTGCATTAAACAAAGCAACTCTTCCTTTTTTAAACAAACTTACTAACAATGGTTATCAAAAAGCCTTAAAAGAAGATAAAAATTTCCTTGAAGGGTTAAACGTTTATAAAGGGCAAGTGACTTATAAAGCAGTAGCGGATGCATTTGGCCACTCTTTTGTTCCTCCTGGAGAAGCACTAGCAAAATAAAATGAAAAAGGAACTGCCTAGCAGCGCAAAAGTTGTTGTTATTGGTGGAGGTGTAGTTGGAAGCTCAACAGCATATCATTTAGCAAAATTTGGCTGGAAAGATACTATTTTACTTGAAAGAGACCAGTTAACCTCAGGCACTACCTGGCATGCCGCAGGGCTTGTTGGTCAATTAGGACCTTCTGCGGCTGTAACCAAAATTAGAAAATATTCATTAGAACTTTATAAAAAACTAGAAAGAGAAATAGATTTTTCAAGTGGATTAAAACTAAATGGAGCTCTTTCCATAGCAACTACAAAAGGAAGATGGCAAGAGCTTAAAAGACAAGCAACTACATCACAGTTGTTTGATGTAAATGTGGAAGTATTAAATATTGAGCAGATAAAAAAAATATATCCAATTATTAATGAAAAAGATGTTTTAGGTGGAATTT
>CAZABF010000090.1:0-3190 GCA_964483495.1 uncultured Candidatus Pelagibacter sp.
AGAAACTCTTTATATAGAAGATATCGCAAAAAATTTATCAATTGGAAAAGAAAGAGGTGCAATTACAGCTTGGTTAATAAATGATGAATACTGGGGTAAAAAAGAGTCGGATAAACAATTTATAGATTACAAAATTGAAAATCTCTCTTTATTTTTAAAAGAAATCAGGTTATTACAAAACTCATAAACAAAATGAGTATAGAAAATATTATAAATGAAGCCTGGAAAAACAAAGACCAAGTTAATCCAAACTCAGATAAAAGCTTAAAAGACGCAATTAATCAAATTATTGATGACTTAGATGGCGGAAAAGTTAGAGTTGCAGAAAAAATTAATGGGAAGTGGATAGCTCATCAACATCTTAAAAAAGCAATTATGTTAAGTTTTAAAATTTATCCAATGGAAAATTTGAATGGTCCTTATAGTAGTTGGTATGATAAAGCTCACTTACTTAAAGGTAAAACAGCTGGATGGACAAAGGAAGATCATGAAAAAGCAGGTTTTAGAATGGTTCCTAACTCGCCTGTAAGAAAAGGATCTTTTGTTGGAAAAAATGTAGTTCTTATGCCATGCTATGTGAATATTGGTGCATACATTGACGAAGGAACAATGATTGATACTTTCGCAAGAGCTGGTAGCTGCAGCCAAATTGGAAAAAATTGCCATATATCAGCTGCAAGTGGGGTTGGTGGTGTATTGGAACCAGCTCAGGCACTTCCAACAATTATTGAAGATAATGTATTCTTAGGAGCAATGTCTGAAGTTGTAGAAGGTGTAATTGTTGGTGAAGGATCTGTAATAAGTATGGGAATGTATATTGGTCAATCAACAAAAATTGTAAATAGAAAAACAGGAGAGATCACATATGGAAAAATACCTCCATATTCAGTTGTAGTACCTGGATCCTTGCCAGACAAAAATAATTCGTCAGCACCATCTTTGTATTGTGCTGTTATCATTAAACAAGTTGATGAAAAAACAAGATCTAAAACATCTATTAATGACCTACTAAGAGACTAATAATGAAAATTTATAATGAAATAAAATTAGCTCAAGAGCTAATAAGATTTTCTACAGTAAAAACTGATGATGGAGGTATAATGAAGTTTTTATGTAAAAAACTATCTTCAATCGGATTTAAATGTAAAATTATTAAATCAAAAGGTCTTGGTTCTAGACCTGCATTAAATCTTTTCGCAAAATTTGGAAATTCAAAACCTCATATAAATTTTTTAGGTCATACTGATGTGGTCTCAAATCTAAATAATTGGAAAATACCACCATTCAAAGGCCTTATTAAAAAAGGTTATTTACATGGAAGAGGAGCTCAAGACATGAAGGGTGGAATAGCTTGCTGGATAAGTGCAGTTAGTCATTTTATTAAAAAAAAAAAATTTAAAGGATCTCTCTCGATAATTATAGCTGCTGATGAAGAAACAACTGGTTTAGGTACACCTGCTGTTATGAAATACTTAAAAAATAAAAAAGAAAAAATAGATTTTACTATAGTTGGTGAGCCATCTTCAAATAGAAAAGTAGGCGATGAAATTAGGATTGGAAGAAGAGGATCAATGAATGCAAAACTTACAATAGCGGGAAAAAGTGGTCATTCAGCTTTTTATGGTTCATATATAAATCCTTGCACTACATTAGCAAGAATAATTTCGAAATTGAAAAACACTAGATTAGATTCTGGAACTAAATTCATGCCTCCTTCTCATTTAGAAATAACTAAAATAAATGTAGATAATTTATCAGAAAATGTAGTACCTCAAACAGCTGAGGCTTTTTTTAATGTAAGATTTAACTCAAAATATAAATCTTCATCTTTAAAGAAAAAAATAAATAGAATTATTTCAATGATTGTTAAAAAAGATAAATGTAAATATAAAATTGATTATAAAATTTCTGGAGAAGCTTTTTATACAAAGCCAAATAAAGAAATTTATATGGCTAAAAAAATAATAAAAAAAATCACAAATATATCTACAAAATTCAATTGTAGGGGAGGCACTAGTGACTCGAGATTTCTTGGCGCAATACCAAGGTTAGAGCTAGGTTTAAGAAATAATACTATACATATGGTTAATGAAAGAACTTCAGTTTCAGATATGAAAAAATTAGCTAAAATATATTATAATATTTTAGAAAATTATTTTTAATGAGTACAGCCATTGTAACATCAGATACATCAATTAATCATGAGACTGGCTTGGGTCATCCCGAAAAACCTGATCGAGTAACCACAATAATAAAAAATTTAAAAAAAAATAAAAACTTAATATGGAAAAAAAATAAAAAATTTGATCACAAAATATTAGATTTTACCCACACTCCTGAATACGTTGAACAAGTAAAAAATTCCTTTCCAAAAAAAGGACTGGTATTTTTAGATGCAGATACAATTATTTCTCCTGGAAGCAAGGATGCAGCTTATGATGCTGTTGGATCAATAATATCTGCTATTGATGGAGTAGAAAATAAAGAATTTAAAAATGCTTTTTGTGCGGTAAGACCACCAGGACATCACAGTGAAAAAGAAAAATCAATGGGTTTTTGTATTTATAATAATGTAGCAGTTGGAGCTAATTATCTAATTAAAAAATATACTTATAATAAAATAGCAATAATTGATTTTGATGTTCACCACGGAAATGGAACTCAAGATATCTTCTACAATAATGAAAAAGTACTCTATATATCAACTCATCAATACCCTTACTACCCTGGGAGTGGAAGCGATAAAGAGAAAGGTATTCATAACAATATTTTTAATATTCCTCTACCAGCTGGAACAACCTCACAAGAATACCTAAACGCATATGAAAGTGTTTTAAAAAAAATGAAAGATTTCAGGCCAGAATTTATTCTATTTTCTGCTGGCTTTGATGCTCATAAAGATGACCCTTTAGCGCAACTTCAGCTTATTTCAGAAGATTTTTACGAGATAACAAAAAGAACTTTAGAATATGCTAAAATAAATTGTAACAGTAAAGTAGTGTCAATTTTAGAAGGCGGTTATGATCTTAATGCATTAGCTGAAAGCACTAATGAACATGTTAACGCACTTTTAGAATTTAATTGATTAATTAAATTAATATTATAAACACCCTTCTGTGAAATTATACAAAGTAAAAAAATCAAACATTGATAAAAGAGGTCTTTATGCTTCAAAAAATATAAAGCCTGG
>CAZABF010000091.1:0-3148 GCA_964483495.1 uncultured Candidatus Pelagibacter sp.
GCTGACCTAGCAGGATCAAATAATACTAAAACTAAATTTCACAAGATAATTAAATCAAGTGACTTTAATGGAAACTATATTCATTATGGAGTAAGAGAACACGCAATGTGTGGTATAATGAATGGTCTTGCTCTGCATAGTAAGCTTATTCCATATGGTGGAACTTTTTTAATTTTTTCTGACTATTGTAAGCCTTCAATTAGATTATCGGCTTTAATGAAACAACAAGTTATATATGTAATGACTCATGACTCGATAGGTTTGGGTGAAGACGGACCAACACACCAACCAATTGAACAACTTTCAGGATTAAGGTCTATTCCAAACTTAAATGTTTTTAGACCAGCGGACAGGATGGAAACTGTAGAATGTTGGGAGATAGCATTAAAGACTTCAAAAACTCCAAGCGTATTATCTTTAACTAGACAAAACCTTAGCCCTCTAAGAAAAAAATATTCATCTAATAACAAGTCCTCATTTGGAGCTTATGAAGTTTTAAGAACAAATAAAAAGATTAGCATAACTATATTGGCAAGCGGTTCTGAGGTTGATTTAGCTATTCAGGCAAGCCATAAATTGGCCAAAAATAAAATATATTCAAAAGTTATATCCGTTCCATGCCAAGATCTTTTTGATTTACAATCAAAATCATACAAACAAAAAATTCTTGGTGAAACAAAGTTAAGAATATCAATTGAAGCGGGGTCAACTGACTGTTGGAAAAAATATGTTGGTGTTGAAGGATTTACTTTTGGAATTGATAAATTTGGTAAAAGTGCGCCATATAAAGATATTTATAAACATTTTGGATTAACTGCAGAAAATATTTCCAAAAAAATTAAAAATCTATTAAAGAATTAAGAATGACAATAAAAATTGGAATTAATGGAATGGGCAGAATTGGCAGGATGGTGGTTCGAGCCATAGTTGAAAGTAATGATAAAGATATATTAATTAAACATATAAATAATCGATCTAATTTGGAAACAACTTCCTCTTTGTTAAAATACGATTCAATCCATGGAAAATTTAATGCTAATATTAATTTTAGTGAAAAGCATTTAACAATAAATAAAAATAAAATTTCATTTTCACAAGAATCGAATTTGGAAAATATAGATTGGAAAAAATATAATGTAGATTATGTTTTTGAATGTACTGGAAAATTTAACTCAAAAGAAAAGTTGTTAGATCATATAAAAAATGGAGCTAAAAAAGTTATAGTTTCAGCGCCCTGCAAAAATGCTGATAAAACAATTGTATTTGGTGTAAATGAAAAAGTCCTAAAAAAAAGTGATCAAATAATTTCTGCTGCTTCTTGTACAACCAATTGCTTGGCCCCAGTTGCAAATGTTTTAAATAAAAATTTTGAAATTGAAAAAGGGTTTATGACAACAATTCATTCTTTTACTAGCGACCAAAGAATATTAGATAATTCTCATAAAGATTCGAGAAGAGCAAGATCTGCCAGTCAATCAATTGTTCCAACTTCTACTGGTGCATCAAAAGCGATAGGTGATATTATTCCGGCTCTAAAAGGGAAATTAGAAGGGATAGCCATGAGAGTGCCGACACCAAATGTATCTTTAATCGAATTAGTTTTTTGTACAAAAAAAGAAATAACAAAAGAAAAAATTAATTCTAGCTTTTTAAAAGCCTCAAAAGTCGTCTCTAATAGAGTAATTGATATTACAGAAGAAAAATTAGTTTCAATAGACTTTAATCATAACCCTTTTTCAGCAATTGTTGATGCTTCACTGACTTGTGTGATTGGAAAAAATATGGGAAAAATTTCAGCCTGGTACGACAATGAATGGGGTTTTTCAAATAGAATGTGTGATTTAGTAAAATATATTCATAAAATTTAATTTTTTTTATGAAAAATATTTTAAATAGAAATTTAGATCTTAAGGGTAAAAAAGTTTTATTGAGAGTTGATTTAAATGTTCCAATGAAAAATGGAGCTATAACTGAAACTTCAAGAATAGAAAAAATAATACCCACAATAAACCTTTTGGTAGAAAAGCAAGCTAAAATTATAATTATGTCTCACATCGGAAGACCAAAAGGGAAAGTGGTCGAAGGAATGTCTTTAAAACCTATTTCAGAAAAATTATCTTTTCTATTAAAGAAAAAAGTCTTGTTTAACAAAGATGTTATTAATGAAAATACACTTTTAGAAATAAATAAAATTTCTAATGGATCTATTATAATGTTAGAAAATATTAGATTTAATGAAGGAGAAGAAACAAATGATAAGGAGTTTTCAAAAAAAATGTCCACTTTGGGAGATATATATATAAATGATGCTTTTTCTTGCTCTCATAGATCTCACGCTTCTGTTGAAGGGATTACCAAATATATTCCTTCATATTTTGGGCTACAAATTACTGAAGAAATTAATGCATTGAAAAAATTAACCTCAGAAATTAAAGAACCTGTATCGCTTATAATTGGAGGTTCAAAAATTTCGACAAAAATTAAAATTATAAATAATTTAATAAAAAAATTTAATAATATTATAATTGTAGGTGGAATGGCTAATACAATGCTAAAACACACTGGTGTAAGTGTAGGAAAATCAATATGCGAACATGAGTGTGCTCCTTTGATTAAAGAAATTATAGAAAACTCAAAAAAATATAATTGTGATATTACATTACCTAAAGATGTTATTGTGTCTAAAAGTTTAAATGGAAATGGAAAAGAAAAGAATATAAACGAAATAGATGAAAATGATATGATATTAGATATTGGATCAAAAACAATATCATCCATTGAAACAACTATAAATAAATCAAAAACAGTACTTTGGAATGGTCCCGCGGGATATTTTGAAAACCCAAATTTTCAAAATGGGACTAAGAAAATATTAGAACTAATTTCTCAAAAAACAAAGAATGATAAAATTTTTTCTGTAGCTGGAGGTGGAGAAACAGTTGCTGCGATAAATAAATTTAAAAAATTTGATTCATTTACTTTTGTTTCAACTGCTGGTGGAGCTTTTTTAGAATACCTTGAAGGAAAAACTTTACCTGCTATAAAAGCGTTAAATTAAAATGTCTGATTTAAACAATATCGCTTTAAAAATTTTATCTAATGGAAAAGGAATCCTGGCCGCAGATGAAAGCACAGGAACTATGACCAA
>CAZABF010000092.1:0-3079 GCA_964483495.1 uncultured Candidatus Pelagibacter sp.
AACGCAGATGTGGGTTCGTCAAAAAGCATAATTTTTGGTTCCATACATAAAGCTCTAGCAAGAGCTGCTCTTTGTTGTTGTCCTCCTGATAGTTGACCTGGAAATTTCATTGCTTGATCAACAATTTGAACTTTTTTTAACTCTTTCATTGCAAGTTCTTCTGCTTTTTTCTTAGGAGTTTTCTTAACCCATATTGGGGCTAAGGTACAGTTGTCTAAAATTGATAAATGTGGAAATAAATTAAATTGTTGAAAAACCATTCCCACTTCAGCTCTAATTTTTTCAATGTCTTTAGTTCTTTCGGATAACTCATTTCCATCTACAATAATTTTTCCTTTTTGATGTTCTTCGAGTCTATTAATACATCTAATTAAAGTAGACTTTCCTGATCCAGAAGGTCCACAAACTACAATTTTTTGCTTTTCTCCAACTTCAAGATTTATATCTTTTAAGACCTGGAAATCTCCAAACCATTTGTTGACGTCTTTCATTTGTATGATCGATTCTGACATAAAAAATCCTATCTATCCGTTTTATATTTCCTCTCTAAGCTTTGGCTATATCTGCTCATAGAGTAACAGATTATCCAAAAAACGAAACCCGCGAAAACATACCCCTCCGCTGCAAATCCAAGCCATTTAGGATTTGTTTTTGCCATATCAATCATTCCAATTAATTCGAGTAAGCCAACAACTAGAATTAAGGGAGTGTCTTTTACCAAAGCCAAGAAAGTGTTTGCAACACCTGGAATAACAAGTTTTAAAGCTTGAGGCATTATTATTAAAAGATTCATTCTCCAATATCCCATCCCCAAAGATTTTCCAGCATCGTACTGTCCTTTTGGTAAAGCTTGGAGACCGCCACGTACAACTTCAGCCATGTAAGCAGACTCAAAAAGTGTAATGGCTATTATAACTCTTACCAGTTTATCCATATAAGTATCTTCTGGTAAAAACATTGGAAGCATTACCGAGGCCATAAATAAAACAGTAATCAATGGAACACCTCTCCAAAATTCTATAAAACCTATTGATGAATATCTTATTACTGGATATGAAGACCTTCTTCCTAGAGCTAGGAATAGACCAATTGGAAAACAAAAAAGTATAGCAAATATAGAAATTATAAATGTAAGAGATAAACCTCCCCAAGCATTTGTTTCAACCCATTCAAGACCAAAACTGCCTCCAGAAATTAGTGAAATCATTATAAATGGAAAAATGAAAATTAAGAAAATTAGAACGTATTTTTTAATTTTTCCTGGAACAAAAAAGGCTAATCCTACTGTTAATATTAAAGTTATAAAGGCTACGTTGATTCTCCAAATTTCATTATTTGGATATAGACCATAGATCAGTCTTTCAAACCAAACATTTACAAATACCCAACAAGCGCCATCACTGCTACAATCTTCTTTTTTTGAACCTAAAAAAGTAGCATCAAAAAATAGCCAATCTAACACTGGCGGGATACCTTTAATTAGAAGAAAAATAACAAATATTGTTAGAATGGAATTAAACCAATCTGAATTAATATTTTTATTCAAAGAATCCAGGATTTTATTCCCGCTATATTCTATTCTAATTAAATGTAAGCCTAAAAAACAAAAAAACAAAGGTACAAAAAAGCTAATCCATATTGGTAAAAATCCAAAAATATTGAAAATTACATCTGCTGTACCTGCTGCAAAAAATAGTCCTCCCAAAGAAATATACAAGTTTAAGCTTTCTTTGTTTGGTTTTAAAAGTGTCAAATTTTTAATCATTTTTCCTTAATAGCTATTTTTTTGTTGTACCAATTCATAAACATTGAAATTAATATACTTAGCGTCAAATATGTAAGCATTGTTATCGAAACTATTTCTATAGCTCTTCCTGTTTGCATCATTGCGGTTCCGGCAAAAACTAATACGAGATCAGGATAAGCAATTGCAGCAGCTAGTGATGAGTTTTTAGTTAAATTAAGATATTGGTTTGTTGTAGGTGGTATTATAATTCTTAATGCTTGAGGCATAACAACTAATTTTAATATCTGTCCTGGAGTAAGACCTATAGACGCTGCTGCTTCTTTCTGGCCTTTACTAACGCCCATTATCCCTGCCCTAACACATTCCGCTATAAAAGTAGCTGTGTACAAGGATAGTGCTAAAGCTAAAGCCATTAGCTCTGGAATAATGTTAATACCACCTTTGAAATTAAAAATCGTAGTAGATTGTTGTACAAGCTCAGGATACTCAAAATCTAAATTTACCCCTCCTAAAAGAGCTGCAGTCAAAGGTAGTATTATTAATAAACCTGCTGAAATAAAAAATATAGGTATTCTTTCTCCTGTCGATTCCTGTTTTCTTTTTCCATAAACATAAACAAAAACTATGGACACAACTGCTGCTACAAAAGAATAAAATAAAACTGAGAAATTAGTCCAAACAAATTTTGGAATAAAAAAACCTTTAATAGTCAAAAATGATACATCAAAAAAACTGACGGCCTCCTTTGGTAAAGGCAAAGCTCTTAGAGCAGCAAAATACCAAAAGAATATTTGTAAAAGCAAAGGTATGTTTCTGAAAATCTCTACGTAAACTTCAGCTAATTTTGCTATTAAATAATTTGAAGATAATCTAGAAATCCCAACAATAACTCCTAAAACGGTAGCAAAAAATATACCTATAGCTGAAACTAAAAGAGTATTTAAAAGGCCAACTAAATAAGCTCTAGCGTATGAATAAGAGCCATCATAATCAATTAATGAAAACTGTATATCAAATGAGGATTCCTGAGTTAAAAAACCAAATCCAAAATCAATACCTCTGGTATCCATATTTGTTTTGGCATTGAATGTAAAAAAACCTATTATAAAAATTATCGCAAAAAGTGTAACGGCTTGAGGTAGAAAATTTCCAAGTTTTGGGTTTTTGCTCAAAAAACCACCCAGACCTAAGTTAAAATTTTTAATTTTCATCTGGTTTCACAATAAAAAAAAGGGCCAGAAAAATCTAGCCCTTTCTTTTTAAATAATAATTATCCGAAATTATCTAGCAGGCGGAACATAAAGAATACCACCTTTAGTCCAAAGTTGATTT
>CAZABF010000093.1:0-2972 GCA_964483495.1 uncultured Candidatus Pelagibacter sp.
AACCTATACCTTTCAGAATGTCTGGTGCAAATATACCAGCTGTTCCATTTCCACAGGCAACAACAGCTTTAATTTTTTTGTTTATTTTATTTTTGTTTATTAAGTCTTCTTTGTAAACTTGTTGAAAGTTTTCTATTTTTTTTACGTTTCCTTTTCCTTCTGTAAATTTTTGATTTAAAGTTATGTCTTTTAATTCTTTCATTTCCTCAGGCGCATGAGTTAAACCTTTTTTTATTCCCATTTTAACTCCTGTCCAACCATTTTCATTATGACTTGCAGTAACCATTGCAACTGCATCTGCATTTAAGTTAAACTGTGCAAAATAAACCATAGGCGATAGTGACAATCCTACATCTTCTATAAAACAGCCAGTTGAAATTAATCCTTTTTTTAGAGCTGATTTAATTTCTTCGCTGTAAGATCTATAATCGTGACCAACTATTACCCTTGGGTTGTTTTTTTTAGTATGATTTTTAATTTGTGTTCCCAGTCCTTTTCCTAGACTTTCAATACCACCAAGACTTATATCTTTTTCGTACAGCCATCTGCCGTCATATTCTCTAAAACCATAAGGATCAATTTTTGTTGAATTTTCCATATTGATATATTTATATTTTTTTATTTTTTTATTGATATTTATTTATTATGTTCTATATATGTTCTGTTGATTTCTAATTTATATAGTATATTAAGGAGATCTACATACAACATGTAGTTGTTTTACTAAAAAACTGATAAAATAAGGGAGTAAATGAACAAAGTTTTATCTCAAGCCATTAAGAAAGCTGTCTCTGAATTTTCACCAACTACCCAAGAAAACCACTTAGATAAAAGACCAGATTTATTTTCTTTAAACAACGAAACAGAGCTATTTCAAAACTCAAAAGGGATAACAATTAAAATTGATCGAACCAAAGATGAAAACCTTACATCGTTTGGAAAAGCAACTCTAAGTGATAGATACTTAGGTTATAACGAATCCTTCCAAGATTTATTTGCAAGAGTAGCGAGTCATTATGCTGATGATAATTTGCATGCTCAAAGATTATATAACTACATAAGCAATCTTTGGTTTATGCCAGCAACACCAGTGCTTTCAAATGGAGGAACCAAAAGGGGTTTGCCAATTTCATGTTTTTTAAATGAAGCAAATGATAGTCTTCATGGAATTTTAGATCTTTGGAGTGAAAATGTTTGGTTGGCTGCCAAAGGGGGTGGAATTGGAAGCTATTGGGGTAACCTAAGATCTATAGGAGAAAAAATTGGAAGAGTTGGAAAAACCTCAGGAATAATTCCTTTTATTAAAGTAATGGATTCTTTAACCATGGCAATTAGTCAAGGTTCACTTAGAAGAGGTTCTGCGGCATGTTATCTTCCAATTGATCATCCAGAAATAGAAGAGTTTATTGAAATGAGAAGACCAACCGGAGGTGATCCAAATAGAAAATCATTAAACCTTCATCACGGTGTTCTAGTAAGCGATGCATTTATGAGAGCAGTTGAACTTGATGAACAATGGGCATTAAAAAGCCCTAAAGATGGAGTAGTTCAATCAACTGTTTCTGCGAGAAATTTATGGATAAGATTGTTAACTGCCAGAATAGAAACAGGAGAACCTTATATAGTTTATATCGATACGGTAAATAGACTTATCCCACAACATCATAAACTTGCTGGACTAACAGTTAAAACTTCTAATTTATGTAGCGAAATTACTTTGCCAACAGGAGTTGATAAAGATGGTAGAGATAGAACAGCTGTATGCTGTTTGTCTTCTTTAAACATAGAAAAATATGAAGAATGGAAAGATGATAAAAATTTTATTGGTGATGTAATGAGATTTTTAGATAATGTTTTAACAGATTTTATTGAAAGAGCACCTGAAGAATTTAGTGACGCAACATATTCGGCTCTTAGAGAAAGAAGTGTAGGTTTGGGTGTTATGGGGCTTCATTCATTCTTTCAACAAAAAATGATTCCACTTGAATCTGTTATGAGCAAAGTTTGGAATAAAAAGATTTTTAAACATATTCAAAAAGAAGTAGATAAATCCTCTAAAGATTTGGCAGAAGAAAGAGGAGCTTGTCCAGATGCTGCCGACTATGGAATAAAAGAAAGGTTTTCAAACAAAACAGCTATAGCTCCTACAGCTTCAATATCTATTATCTGTGGAGGAACTTCACCTGGAGTTGAACCAATTGCTGCTAATAGTTTTACACACAAAACACTTTCAGGATCTTTTAATGTTAGAAACAGATACCTTGAAAAAATATTAGAAAAATACAATAAAAATGATGGTGAAACATGGTCTAGCATTACAACTAATCAAGGATCGGTATCTCATTTAGATTTCTTAACTCAACAAGAAAAAGATGTGTTTAAAACGGCCTTTGAATTAGATCAGAAATGGATTGTAGAATTAGGTGCAGATAGAACATCCCATATATCCCAAGCACAATCTATCAACATATTTGTCCCCGCCGATATTCACAAAAAAGAGCTACACCAAATTCACTTTCAAGCATGGAAAAAAGGCCTTAAAAGCCTTTATTACTGCAGATCTAAATCAATTCAAAGAGCCGAAAATGTCAATGATGCAAAATTAACTGATGTTACAGCCAATGTTTATAATTCCAAAAATCAACAAAACAAAGAACAAGAATATGATGAATGTTTATCATGTCAGTAATAGAAAAAATTAAAAAAAATAAACAAAAAGAAACAATTACTTCAAAGAAAATGGGACTGCTAGTTGAGAACCCAGTATACAAACCATTTAGATATCCTTGGTGTTATGATGCTTGGTTAACCCAACAAAGAATTCACTGGTTACCCGAAGAAGTCCCTTTAGGCGATGATGTTAGAGACTGGCAAAAAAATTTATCACAATCTGAAAAAAACTTATTAACTCAGATTTTTAGATTTTTTACTCAAGCCGATGTTGAAGTTCAAAATTGTTATTTAAGACATTA
>CAZABF010000094.1:0-2949 GCA_964483495.1 uncultured Candidatus Pelagibacter sp.
TTTTAAAGAAAACCTTTAAAAAGAAAAAAACTAAGAAAATTATAAAAAAAACTAAATCAAGCACTTTTAAAAAAGGTGTTAAAAAAAAAGAAAAAAAGAAAAATCTTAAAATTAAAGCAAAAAAAATAAAAATAAAAAAAGAACAATCCACAAATGAAAATAAAGTAATTGAAAATACCTCTAATAAGCAAAATAATTTTAAACTAGTTAGAGGTGTGGAACAAAAACCTGAAA
Organism: uncultured Candidatus Pelagibacter sp.; assembly: GCA_964483495.1. Lineage (GTDB taxonomy): Bacteria > Pseudomonadota > Alphaproteobacteria > Pelagibacterales > Pelagibacteraceae > Pelagibacter. Next base: position 235 of record CAZABF010000094.1, read on the forward strand.
TAAAAAAAATAAAATCTCAAGCATCCGAAAAAAAAGAATATAAAATAAAAGATTATGTGGTTTATCCAAAACATGGTGTAGGACAAATTACTGAATTAAAAAAAATTAATATAGGTGAAATAGATGTAGAAACCTATATTCTTAAATTTGAAAAAGATAAAGCAAGCGGAATGATACCTGTAAATAAACAATCTCATTTAAGACCACTGGCGACGATAAACCAAATAAATAAATGTATAAGTATATTAAAAAGTAAACCAAAGATTAAAAGATCAATGTGGAGCAGAAGAGCCCAAGAATATGAAGCAAAAATTTCTTCAGGTAAAATATATGAACTTGCAGAAGTAGTTAGAGATTTAAATAAGGGTGATGATTTAATGGTAGATCAATCTTATAGTGAAAGACAATTATTTGAAAAAGCTTATGAACGAATATTAACAGAATTTCAAATCATCTTAAATTTTAGCTTGGAAGACACTCAAAAAAAACTTGATAAAGCATTAAAAAGAAATCTAGAAACACAATCCCCAAAACTTACTCAAAAACCAGAAGTAGCTACCACTGAAGATTTAGTAGAAACTGTTAAATAAAAAAAAACGCTCCTCACAGCATCTGCTATGAGAAGCGTAATTTATTAAAAAGAATACTAATTTATCTTCTTCTTCTTTTTTTAGCTTTTTTAGCTTTTTTCTTAGTTTTCTTTTTAGCAGCTTTTTTTCTTCTTTTAGCCATCTTTAGCTCCCTTTTTTTTTAAACGAATCTTTATGATTCGTTTCTTATCCTTTTTTTATTTTTTTTACGAAGTTATGTCAAATACATAATTTTTTGTAAAAATTAATAATAAAATTATTTTTTATAATTTTTTTTATATAATAAAAAAGTTAAGTAAATAGCGATTAATAAACTGTTTTTAAAAATAAAATTAATAAAGTTTTTCTAATTCATTTTTATATTTTTCGGTAACTTTTTTTCTTTTTACTTTCATTGTTGGTGTTAACAATCCATTTTCTATGGAAAAATTTTCATCTATTAATTGAATTTTTTTTATTTTTTCAACTAAAGTTAATTTTTTATTTATATTTTCTACAACTTTATTTATTTTTTCTTTTTCACTTAAAAATTCTTTACTTGGAACAATTAACGCAACTAAATAATTTTTTTTGTCTCCATAAACCATACATTGATCAATTTCTAATTCATTTGTAATCATATTTTCAATTTTTGCTGGTGAAATATTATCTCCTCCTGCACTAACAATAATATCTTTTTTTCTATCAGTGATTTTTAAATAACCATCTTCAGGATCTATCTCGCCTATATCTCCTGTATACAGCCAACCATCTTTTATAACATTTGCTGTTTCTTCTTTTTTATTCCAATATCCTAGCATTACATTTTCTCCTTTAACTAATATTTCGCCATCTTTAGCAATTCTCACTTTGTTGCCTTTAAAAGGAGGTCCTACAGTTTCTACCTTTATTTTGTGTATAGGATTACAACTAACTACAGGAGAGGTTTCAGTTAAACCATAACCTTGCAGTGTTGGTAGCCCTATAGAATTTAGAAATTCTCCTATTTCTTTATCCAGTGCTCCTCCTCCAGAAATAAAAGCTCTTAAATTTCCACCAAATTGTTTTTTTATTTTTTTTCTTACTAATACCTCTACCAATGAATTTGTTAATTTTTCAAAAAAGGTCATTTTTTCATTCAACAGCCTTTTCTTACCCAATCGAATAGTTGCATCAATTAATTTAGCTTTAAAACCTGTTTGCTTTTTCATGTTAATATTAATTTTGTTATAAAGATTTTGATAGAATCTCGGAACAGCGGTCATGATCGTTGGTTTCGCTTCAGATATATTTTCCAAAAGTTTTTCTATTTTTTCTGCATAAAAAACTTTAGCTCCTACAGCTATCTGTGCAAATTGCACACAGTGCTCATATGAATGGGAAAGAGGTAACCAGGTTAAAAATACTGGTCTTGAATCAATCAATGGTTTCATTATTTCACATGCTCCTTCAAGATTGTTTAAAATACCACCGTGACTTAAAATTACTCCTTTTGGATTGCCGCCGGTTCCAGATGTATAAATTATACATGCGACTGATGATCTTTTTAAATTTAAATTTTGTGTTTTATCTTTTTCAAATAAATCATTTTTGATAATTGAATTAAAATCTAGAAATTTTTCTTTATTATTTATATTTAAATTGTGATGTGCTTTCTCTACTTCGTCAAATGTAATAATTTTTTTTATAAAATTCTTCTCATTAATAATTGTGTTTAATTTTTTTAGCATATCGTTGTTGGAAACAATAATTACTGAGGGTTCGCAATCTTCTATTAAATATTTATAATCATCTTCGGTGTAAGTTGTATATGCTGGCACTGTAATACCGCCAGATAGCATGATAGCTAAATCAGAAATAAACCATTCAGGTCTATTTTCTGAAACTAAAAGACATCTGTCGCCTTGATTAATGTTTTCTTTGATTGTCTTTGAAAGTTTAAAAATATTTGTTTTTGTTTCTTCCCATGTAAAAGTTTTTTTATTATTTGGGTTTAGCCATTGTAATAAAATACTTTTTGGGTCATGTTTTTCAGTCTGATAAAAAAATAATTCAATTAAGCTATTAAAATTTTCTAATTTCATAATTTTCTGGTGGGCAAAGAGAGACTCGAACTCTCACAGTATTGCTACCATTGGATTTTGAG
>CAZABF010000095.1:0-2930 GCA_964483495.1 uncultured Candidatus Pelagibacter sp.
GTTTTCTTCCCTCAACTATTTGCAACATTAATTTTGAACAAAGGTTAAATAATTTAAGATATTTAAATCTTTTCCTTAAACTTCTTACTTCTTTTAAATTATGTCCAGCGCTAAAACCTTTCCCTATGCCTTCTAAGATTATTACTTTGGTATAGTTGTCTTTATCAAGTTTTTTAAATGCATTTAAAAGAGATCTTAAAGTTTCAAAAGATAATGAATTATAAGTTTTTGAGTCATTGATTATTATATTTTTTATCCCATTACCTAAATTTTTAACTAAAACATTCATATTTTTTTGACCCTACTGCTAATACCTTCTTCTTCTTTTAAATTAAACTCTTTAGAATTTAAATCATATAATTCTTTAATTCTTAGACCATTGGTATTAACCGTTGGTATATCTCTTTTTCTCATACCTTCATGCCTTGCATAAACTGCTTTTTTTCTATTAACTTGATGAGGTTGAAAATCGTTAATATCTTCAATTTTTAATTCATTGCCTATTTTAATATATCCTGCTTTGGTAGCTTCATTTAATAAATCCAATCCATTTTTTGTTCTAACAATTGCTGCATTAAAACCTTCATCTTCACCTTTAGGAGAGCCCCCTCTCCAAGTATCTAATGCCGCAATGTCAGAGCTTTCTCCAATTGCATCTGGACAAATTTTACATCTAAAATGAACTCTCCAAGTAGATTCTTCTCCCCAAAAAGAATTGTACTCTCGATCATGTTCTCTTCCATCTTTTGTTTTAATATACATTTTTCCTGGATTTCCAAATCCTCTGTATCTAAAAATAGATAATTCTTCTTCTTGAACTTTAAAACTTTCAATAAAATCTTGTGATTTTGTAAATTCTGTTGAACCTCCACAAACTAAAGTTAATAAATATTTACACAACTTGTTAACTCTTTCATCTATTTTAGATAATTGTCTTATTGCGCTAATATCACAAGGCTTACCAACAAATGCGAAAGGTTGATTTAAATTTAAAGCTTCATGAAATTTATCTAAAGGAGAAGCAGGTCCATATCTTGAACAACTATTAGAATTTAATAATTCATTTTTATTATAACTAAGTTTAGATACACTTCTCATTGGCTTATCTGGGGTAGCAACTGTATGTAAAATAAATTTTACTTTTTTTGATTCTAATAAATAAAGTGATAAACCATTTAATAGTCCACCTGTTGAGCTTTCAAATCTAATTTTGTTTTCAGTAGACCATGCATAAAATAAAGACAAATAATAGCCCCAAACCAAATCATTCTTCGTTTCAGCATTCACTTGTTCTTTTGGAAGACCTTCTACAATAACACCAGGACAAACATTTAATATTTTATTGAATGTTTCAGATGTTATTTTTTTTACTTCTTTAGGTTCTAACCTACCTTTTGAGGACATTGAAATTTCGATATAATCTTTACCGGTAATACTTTGACAAAGTCCACAACCAATACATAGACCTTTTTTTATTATATCGTTTAGATTGTTTATTTGTGCCATTTCTATTTTTTTGAGTACTTATTAAATTTTGGAAGTTTATCAGTAATTTTATAAAAATCTGATTTAGTACCGACAAATATATTTCTCATGGTCTTAAGTTTAGTAGGTTTATCAAACATGCCAGCAGCTATTGAAATTTTATCGGTATTCTTAATCTTAAAAAAAATACTAGCTCCACATTTGTTACAAAAACCTCTTTTTGCATTCTTTGAAGATTTAAACCATCTAAGAGTTTTTTTATTGAGAAACTTAATATCTTTTTCTTTTACATTTGAATATGCTCCATAAATTCCATGTGTTTTACGACACTGAATACAATGGCAGTTTGAAACATTTCTATGTTCTCCATTAGTTTTAAATTTTACTCCTTTACAAAGACAGCTTGCTGATAAAGATATTTTCATTATTTTCTTATTTTATTTTCGTATTTTTTTCTTAACTTTTGAAGATTAACTAAATATTCGTCTCTTATGTTTGATATCATTGCAACAGATTTTCCTTTTGCTTGTTGTCTTGTTCCTGCAATAACTCTTGATGATAATTTTTTAGAAAGTTTTGGAGCTTTTAGTTTAGTCCAAGGTAATTTTAGAGCTGGTCCAAATTGTTTCAACATATGCTTCATTCCCGCTTTACCTCCTGCTAAATGAAAGGTTAAAAAAGTTCCCATTAATGACCATCTTAGTCCTGGTCCATCTTCTATTGCTCTATCTAAATCTTTAGTAGTAGCATAGCCTTCATTGATTATATGTAGAGCTTCTCTCCACAAAGCTTCTTGTAATCTATCAGCTAAATATCCAGGAAGTTCTTTTTTTACCATAATTGGATTCATTGAGATAGATTTATAAAATCTATTAGCTTTGTTTAAAAATTTTTTTTTTGTTTTTTTTCCAGCAACAATCTCAACTCCAGGACATAAATAAACGGGATTGAAAGGATGGCCTATTATTGTTCGTGACGGGTTTCTACATTTAGAATATATTTTTGTTGGAAGTAAGCCTGATGAGCTTGATGAAATTATTGCATTAGGTTTTGCAAATTTACTTACAGTATTCATTAATTTTATCTTTATTTTATAATTTTCCGTAGCACATTCTTGAATAAAATCTGCTTCCTTTGCAGCTTCTTCTATAGAAGTTACATATTTAAAGTTTTTAAGATTAAGCTTTTTTTTATTGAATAATTTTTTTATAAAAGGCCACGCTCGTTTTATTTCTGAAATTAATTTTTTTTCTAATCTTAAATCTTTATCGTATGCTATAACTTTTTTATTATGCGCTAAACATCTAATGATCCATCCGGTGCCAATAACTCCAGTGCCAATTACAGCAATTTTTTTGATCATTTAATCAGCTAATCCGTCTGATCTAGCTTTCCTTCTTCTCTCATTTTAGCTCTAATTTTTGTAGCTGAAATTTTTTGTATTT
>CAZABF010000096.1:0-2880 GCA_964483495.1 uncultured Candidatus Pelagibacter sp.
CCTGGTTTGGTTATTGGAATATTTTTCAAATTAGATGGTAAGTTAATTTTTTTATATGTTGGGATATTTAATTTAATTTGTGAAATAATATTTTTTTTGATTTTTAAATTTTTTTTATTTGATCTATCAATTATACAAGCAAAACCTATTAGCTTTGCTCTTGATTTATTAATAAGCTTAGCGCATTCAAGACTTGACTTTCCTGTAGTTATTACGTCTTCGACTATTAACACTTTTGAATTTTTTTTTATATGAAAGCCTCTTCTAAGTAAAAATTTACCTGACACTCTTTCACAAAAAATTGTTTCTTTTTTTAACAATTTACCAATCTGATAGCCAATTATTATTCCGCCCATAGCTGGTGATAAAATTAAGTCTATTTTTTTAAATTTTTTTCTAATTTTTTTGCTTAAAGACAAGCAAATTTTATGAGCTTTTATTGGATTGCTTAGTAGTTTTGCGCACTGTACATAATTTGGAGAATGAAGTCCTGAGGATAATACAAAATGACCTTCTAGCAAAGCATTAGTTTCTTTTAAAATTGCTAAAGAGTTTTTTAATGAAAGCATATTTTTTATTTTTGTGCCTAATAATTTTAAACTTAAGCTCTTTTTGTTTTAACTCACTGATTAGATTTGTAAAGTTTTTAAGATTTTTTATTATTAAATTAAATTTAAAATTTATATATTCTGGTGTTTTTTCTGTCATTTCAACATTGGAAATATTTACCTGATTAAGACCAATCAATGTTGTTACCTCTCCTAACTTACCTGGTTGATCAGGCAAGGATAACCATAAAGTTGTGTTATAAGTTTTTGGCTTCACCTCTTTTTCATTATCATTGTATTCCCAGTGTCTTCTAATGGCTGCTCTAGCTTTTCCAGTCTTTGCGGTGTTTATCCAGTGAAGTGACGGTGATACATTTTTTGAAGTAATAATTTTTACGACATCACCATTTCTTAAAGAGCTTTGTAATGGACTGTCTTTACCATTAATTTCACATGCGATAGCAGTGTCTCCAATTTTAGTATGTACAGCATATGCAAAATCAATTGGTGTAGCATCTTTTGGTAATTTTATAATTGAACCTTTTGGAGTAAAAGAAAACACATTATCTTGAAACATTTGTAATTTTGTGTATTCAAAATAATGTTCTGGATTTTCATTTCTGTCAATTATTTCAACTAAATCTTTTAACCAATCGTATTCTTTCCATGTTAAAGAATTAATTTTCTCAGAGGATTTATACTTCCAGTGTGATGCTATACCTCTTTGAGCAAATTCATGCATTGACATAGTTCTTAATTGAATTTCTATCGGTCTTTTGTTGGGTCCAATTATTGATGTATGTAAAGATTGATAATCATTTAATTTAGGTGAGGAAATATAATCTTTGAATTTTCCAGGTATACAATTCCATTTTTTGTGAAAAATGCCTAATGCTTTGTAACAATCATCAATAGTATTAAGAATAACTCTAAATCCAATTACATCTGTTATCTGTTCGAGTGAAGTTCTCTTTCGTTGAATTTTTCTCCAAATTGAAAAAGGAGTTTTTTCTCTACCAAAAATTTTAACTGATAAATTATTTTCGATCATCAAACTATTAAAATCATCTGAAAGAGATTTAAAATTAGTTAAGTTATTTTCTTTGATGTTATCTAGTCTATCTTTTATTAACTTTCTTGCATCAGGATTTAATATTTCAAATGAAAGATCTTCAAGTTCATCTCTTATTCTGTTCATGCCCATTCTGTCAGCTAGTGGTGCATATATTTCCATTGTCTCTTTTGCTTTGCGTATTTGTTTTTCATTATTTGTAACAAATTTAATTGTTCTCATATTGTGTAGTCTATCAGCAAGCTTAACTAGCAAGACTCTGATATCTTTTGATGTAGCTAAAATAAGTTTTCTAAAATTTTCAGCTTTAGAACTAGATATTACTTGATTTTCTAACTCAGAAATTTTTGTGACACCATCAACTAAATCTGCAACTTCTATACCAAATTCTTCTTTGATAGTTTGGTATGTTGCATAAGTATCCTCTATAGTGTCATGAAGAAGTCCCGTCGCTATTGTTGCGCTATCTAACTTTAATTCTGTTAAAATACTAGCTACAGCAACAGGATGAATAATATAAGGAGATCCTTCATCTCTTTTTTGTTTTTCATGAGCTTTCAGAGCAAAATCATAAGCCTTCGCTAAAGTTTCAGGATTTAGAAACTTATTATAAGATTTTACCTTTGATATTAATTCTTCAGAATTTAACATAGGTAAATTATATCATTTATTTAAATTTGTTTAATAGAGTAAAGAGAAGAATTATCTAGTTTTCCTATCAAATCTTGAATTTTTGTTTTTTTTAAAGGATGTTTCCAGTTTTTTTCAATCTCAAATAAAGGGAATAAAACAAAATTTCTATTATGAAGCCTTGGATGAGGAATAAGTAATTTATCATTATTTGTCACTAATTTATAAGCAAATCCCTTGTAATCTAGAATATCAATGTCGCAAGTTCTGGGTGCATTAGTTTTTGATTTTTTCCTTCCGAGTTTTTTTTCTATATCTTTAATAATAAAAAATAAATTTATAGGTTTTAATTTAGTAATAATTTTAATTACAATATTATAAAATTTTGGATGTTTTTTATTGGGCCAAGAGTATGTTTCGTAAATACTAGAACTTTTTACAATTTTAATTAGATTTTTTTCTAAAAGATATTTAGCTTTTTCAATATTTCTTTTTTTATTGCCCAGGTTAGATCCAATACCTAAATAAACTATATTAACTAGATTTTCTGAAGTATCTTGCTTTATCACGGTTCCAATCTCTATTTTTTTTAGTTTGTCTTTTATCGTATTGTTTTTTTCCTTTTGCTAC
>CAZABF010000097.1:0-2847 GCA_964483495.1 uncultured Candidatus Pelagibacter sp.
ATTTCTTTTGATGGAGAAATAATACTTCCTGTTCCTAGCTGGGTATCATATCAACCACAATCAATTATTGCAGATAATAAATTTCATTGGATAGAAACTTCAGCTAATGATAACTGGTACCCAACAGCAGAAAGTATTGAAAAATTAATATTGAAAGATAAAGATAAAAATTATTTATTGATTTTAAACTCACCAAATAATCCATCAGGTCAAGTATGTAAAAATTTAGAGGAGATAAGTAAAATTATAAAAAAATATAAAATTATTGTTTTGTCTGATGAAATTTATTCAGAATTAATTTTTAATGTAAATTACGAATCAATATCAAATTATTGCTCGGAGAAAACAATTGTTAGTAATGGACTTAGCAAATGGTGTGGAGCCGGTGGATGGAGACTTGGTTATTTTGTAATTCCTAATGAATTAAATCAATTGAAGAATTCTATGAAAGTTTTAGCTAGCGAAACTTTTTCAGCTGTTAGTGCTCCAATACAATTTGCAGCAATATCAGCTTTTGAGATTGATCATAGTGATTACATTACAAAGTCAAAAAAAATTTTAAAAGGAATAGGTGAATACGTTTACCACAACCTAAAATCAAATAATGTTATCATGAATAAACCTATGGGTGGATTTTATCTAATGCCAGAATTTTTAAATAAAAAATTTAAGACATCAACAGATATGTGTTCTGATCTTTTAAATAAAAAAAGTGTAGCAATATTACCAGGTTTTGATTTTGGTTTTCCAAAAGATAAAATGATAACTCGTTTAAGCTATACTGATTTTGATGGAAAAAATTTTATGTCAAAAATAAATTTAGACACAAGCATTGATGAAGATTTAATTAACAAATATGCACCCAACATTATAAAAGGAACAAAAAGACTTAAAGATTGGGTTGAAAAAGATTAAATAACTCTGGACAATTTAATTAAATTTTGTTTCAATTAATTATTATAATTAACTAAAGAGAGGGAAAATGAAAAAAATATTATCTACCCTATCGAGTACTCTGATTCTTTTTGCGATGCTATTTTCTTTTAATACTGTAGCAAAATCTGCAGAGTTTTTTACGATAGGAACAGGCGGACCTACTGGTGTTTATTTCCAAACTGGAAACGCTATTTGCAAAATGCTTCATAAATCGGCTATTGCTAAAGAGCATGGAAGAAAAAAAGGTATAGATAAAGCTTACAGATGTACGGCTCCATCTACAGGAGGATCAAACTACAACATAGGCCAAATTAAAGATGGTGAGTTTCAATTTGGTGTAGCTCAGTCTGATTGGCAATTTCATGCTGTTAATGGTTCAAGCAAATGGGAAGGAAAACAGTTTAAAGGTTTAAGAGCTGTGTTTTCAGTTCATAACGAACCTTTCCAAATATGGGCAAGTGCAAAATCAGGCATAAAAGATTTTAATGGATTAAAAGGCAAAGTTGTTAACATAGGTAACCCTGGTTCTGGACAAAGAGGAACTATGGAAGAACTTATGAAAGCAATGGGAGTTGATAATAGCTTCTTTAAATCTACAACAGAATTAACATCATCAGAACAGGTAAAAGCTCTATGTGATGGTAAAATAGATGCTTATGGTTATTCTGTAGGATTTCCTAATGGTGCTATGGAGCAAGCAGCTACATGTGCCGCAAAAGCAAGTCCAATTAATTTGACTGGTGGACCAGTTCAAGGATTAATTGATGGTGCTGATTATTATGCTAAAGCAGTAATTCCTGCAGGAACTTATACTGGACAAACTTCTGATGCCACTACTTTTGGTGTTAAAGCTACCGTTGTAACAAGCGCAGATGTTTCAGAGGAACTAGTTTATTTAGTAACAAGGGCTGTTTTTGAAAACTTTGATGATTTTAGAAAACAACATCCTGCTTTTGGACCTTTGGAAAAGAAAAACATGATAGCAGATGGTTTGTCTGCTCCATTACATCCAGGTGCAATTAAATACTATAAAGAAGCTGGATTAATGTAATCCGTATAGTTATTAAAATTAAAAAGGCCCAATATATTTATTGGGCCTTTTTTTTATAATAATGTATCTTCCTTAAATGAGTCAATATACTGGCACAAAAGTTGAAAGCAAAATTCAGGAAGATTTATCTCCTACCAAAAACCTTAAAGGGTCACATTTAAAAATTGTTGCAGCTATTGCAATTATCTGGTCTCTGTTTCAGCTTTGGTATGCATCCCCTTTTCCATTTTGGTTTAATATTGGAATGTTTAAAGGCTTACCTGCTAGGGCTATTCATTTAGGTTTTGCTTTACTGCTAGCATTTTTAATATTTCCTATTTCTAGGTCAAAAAAAATTTCAATCATAGATATTATAATAAGTATAATCGGAGCTTTTTGTTGTCTTTATATCTATTTTTTTTATGACCAATTAGTAGATAGAGGAGGCATTCTTTTAAAAATTACCTTAGGTCAAAATATTATTTTACCAATTGAATTAATTATAGGAATATTTGGAATTTTAATATTACTTGAGGCAACTAGAAGAGCGATAGGAATACCTTTAGTTATAATTGCAGTTTGTTTTTTATTATTTTCTTATTTTGGAAAATATGCTCCAGATATAATTTCTCATGGAGGACTTTCGTTAAAGAGACTTGTTGGATTTCAGTGGTTTGATCAAGAAGCCATATTTGGAATTCCCATAGGTGTTTCTGTAGATTTCATTTTTTTATTTGTTTTATTTGGCGCTCTTTTAGAAACTGCAGGTGGCGGAAAATATTTTCTAGATTTAGCTTTTGCCATGGTAGGAAAAATGAGAGGAGGACCAGCAAAAGCAGCGATATTAGCATCTGGAATGACCGGCATGATTTCTGGTTCGT
>CAZABF010000098.1:0-2789 GCA_964483495.1 uncultured Candidatus Pelagibacter sp.
GCTTATCACGAAGCGGGCCATGCTGTTGTGACTATTAACGAAAAAGCTGCGCACCCAATTCATAAAGCTACAATTATCCCTAGAGGAAGAGCTTTAGGAATGGTAATGCAACTACCAGAGAGAGATGAATTGTCACAAACTAGAGAACAACTTAATTCTCAGATGGCTATTGCTATGGGAGGTAGAGTAGCAGAAGAAATTATTTTTGGTGACGAAAAAGTAACAACTGGTGCTTCAAGTGATATTGAACAGGCAACAAAGAGAGCAAGAGCAATGGTTATGAGAGCTGGTTTAAGCAAAGAATTAGGCCCAATAGCATATGGAGAAAATGAAGAAGAAGTTTTTTTAGGTAGATCTGTTGCAAGACATCAGCAAATGTCAGAGGAAACCGCAAGAAAAGTGGATGTAGAAATAAGAAAATTAGTTGAAAAAGGTTACGAAAGAGCAAAAAAAGTTTTAAATGAAAAAATTGAAGATCTACATAAACTTGCAAAAGCTCTTTTAACATATGAAACTTTAACTGGAACTGAAATTGAAGATTTAATAAATAAAAATATACATCCAGCAAATAAAGAAGATTTAAAAGTCGAAGAAGATAAAGATACTTCAGCTCTTGGCACAATAGGACTTAAACCAAAAATTGTTCATTAAATCATAATGAAAAAATATTACACACGTGCGTGTAATTTTTATTATGGCTCAACATCAAAAGAAAAAATCAAAAAAAAATTATCACTTCCATTAAATGGAAACAATTTAATATCATTTGATACTATAGAAATCATAACTAGAAAATATAAAAAAAAAATTCACATAAGAGAAATAAAAAATCAGAGCAACAAAATTAAAAAAAAAATTAAAGAAGACATTAAATTAATTACAAGAAAAAAAAAATTTAAAGGATTAAACTTTTTAAATTTTCCTATCTTAATGGGAGTAATTAATTTAACGCCAGATAGTTTTTCAGATGGAGGAAAATATAACAAGAAAAACTCTGGATTCAATCACGCAAGTTATTTGATAAAAAAAGGATGTGAAATTTTAGACATAGGTGGAGAGTCAACAAGACCGGGAGCTAAAGATGTTAAAAAAATAATAGAATGGAAAAGGATTAATAAAACTTTAAAAAAAGTTGGAAAACTAAATAAATTTATTTCTTTAGATACTCGAAAAAGTTGGATTATGGAAAAAGGAATAAAGAATAAAGTAAATTTAATAAATGATGTTTCTGGCTTTGATTATGATGCCAATACTATGTATGTTTTAAAAAAACACAAAATTCCATTTGTTGTTCATCACATGCAAGGAACTCCAAAAAATATGCAAAAAAATCCAAAGTATAAAAATGTTCTTTTAGATATTTATGATTTTTTTGAAAACAAAATAAAAAAAATGAGATTCTTAGGGATTAAACATAACAATATTATTTTGGATCCAGGCATTGGTTTTGGTAAAAACTTGAAACATAATATGACCTTAATTAATAATATTTCTATTTTTCACTCACTTGGATTTCCTATAATGTTGGGCGTTTCTAGAAAAAGATTTATTAAGGACTTATCTGGAAATAATGACAGTAAAGAAAGGTTGGGCGGCACGATATCATCGAGTTTACATGCAATGATGCAAGGAATTCAAATATTAAGAGTTCACGATGTAAATGAAGTGAATCAAAGTATAAAAGTTTTTAAATCATTAAGTTTTAAATAATGTCAAAAAAATATTTTGGTACTGATGGAATTAGAGGAAAAGTAAATCAAGGAAATATTAATGGAGAAATGTTTTTTAAGTTTGGTTTGGCCGCAGGAACATACTTTAAAAACTTAAAAAAAAATAAACAAACAGCAATTATTGCAAAAGATACAAGATTGTCTGGTTATACTCTTGAACCCGCTCTAGTATCTGGTTTGTCTTCAGCAGGAATGCATGTTTACACATTGGGTCCTTTGCCAACTAATGGTCTCGCCATGTTGACAAAAAGAATGAAGGCAAATATGGGTATTATGATAACTGCATCTCATAATCCGTATTTTGATAATGGATTAAAATTATTTGGACCTGATGGTTTAAAATTATCCGACAAAATTGAAAAAAAAATTGAAAAATTAATAGATTCAAAAATTACAAAAAATTTATCCAAACCAAACATTCTTGGTAGGGTTAAAAGATTAGAGAATGCTAATGATAGATATATTGAAATTTTAAAATCTAATTTTCCAGATAATTTTAGCTTAAAAGGAATTAAAATCGCAATAGATTGTGCAAATGGCGCCGGATACAAATCTGGTCCAAAACTTTTCAGATCTTTGGGTGCAAAAGTTTATAATGTTGGCATATCTCCCAATGGTTTAAATATTAATAAAAATTGTGGATCTACTTTTCCAAGAAAAATTAAATCTTTAGTTAAAAAACATAGAGTTAACCTAGGAATATCATTAGACGGTGATGCAGATAGAATCATTTTATGTGATGAAAGAGGAAACATAGTTGATGGTGATCAGATTATAGCAATGCTTGCCAAAAGATGGAAAAGAAAAAAAATTCTTAGAGGTGGTGTAATTGGAACTTTAATGTCTAATTATGGACTACAAAATTATTTTAGAGAACAAAAAATTAGATTTATAAGAGCCAATGTTGGAGATAGGTACGTTAAAGAAAAAATGCAAAAAAATAAGTTTAATTTAGGAGGAGAACAGTCTGGTCATATTATATTGGGAAAATTTGCAACAACAGGTGATGGGCTGCTAGTAGCATTAGAAGTTTTATTTTCAATGAGAAAAGGAAAAAAA
>CAZABF010000099.1:0-2723 GCA_964483495.1 uncultured Candidatus Pelagibacter sp.
AATTCACCAACAAAATTTACTCTAATAGCAGTACATGGTGCATAACCAATATCTACTTTTTTTGAACTTAACCATTTAAAGTTTTCATTAGAAAAATCATCTTTTGAAACTTTATTCATTAAATCTCTTGCTTTTGGACCGGCAACAACTAAGACGCCGACTGAATTTGTAATATTTTCGAATTGAACTGAACCATCTTTTGGCATCCATTTTTGTATCCAATCATGATCCAACCTTTGAAAAGCTCCTGCTGAAACTAAATAATAACTATCATTTGCTTCTTTCATTATTGTAAATTCGGAGTGAACTCCTCCCTTTGTATTTAAAGCATGACATAAATTAACTCTACCAATTTTTTTTGGAAGTTTATTTGCTACTAAATAGTCTAAAAATTCTTCTGCTTTTGGTCCTTTAATTCTACATTTTGCAAATGCAGACATATCTAAAACGCCTACATTTTCTTTTACATTTTTACATTCTTTTTCTACAGCCTTAAACCATTTAGATCTTCTAAATGACCAATCATCTTTTTGTTCCATTCCATCAGTTGCAAAAAAATTAGCTCTTTCCCATCCAAACTTTTGACCAAATACTGCTCCCAAATTTTTTAGTCGATCATAGCATGGTGCTTGTCTTAGTGGTCTTGCAGCTTCTCTTTCTTCATCAGGATAATGAATTGTAAATACATTTCTATATGCCTCTTCATTTTTTTCAATCAAATAAGATTTTGATGCGTAATCTCCATATCTTCTAGGTTCAACACCAAGCATATCAATTGTTGGTTCTCCATCTATAATCCATTCTGCAAGTTGCCATCCAGCTCCACCTGCTGCTGTAATACCAAAACTATGTCCTTCATTTATCCAAAAGTTTTTTAATCCCCACCCTGGCCCTACTATTGGATTTCCATCTGGTGTGTAACAAATTGCGCCGTTGTAAACTTTTTTAACTCCTACTTCTCCAAAAGCAGGTACACGATGAATAGCTCCTTCTATATGAGGTGCTAATCTTTCTAAATCTTCTTGAAATAATTCGTATTCAGAGTCTTTTGAAGGACCGTCTACATAGCAGCATGGTGCTCCTTTTTCATATGGCCCTAATAATAAACCTCCAGCTTCTTCTCTCATATACCATTGGGTATCGCTGTCTCTTAATACTCCCATTTCTGGTTTTCCTTCTTTTTTTCTTTTTACAATTTCTGGATGAGGTTCGGTTACGATAAATTGATGTTCTACTGGAATAACTGGAATTTCTAATCCAACCATTTTTCCAGTTTGTCGTGCAAAATTTCCTGTACAAGAAACTATATGTTCGCATTCAATTGTGCCTTTGTCTGTTTCAACTACCCAGCCATTTTTTGTTTGTTTAATTCCTATAACTGCAGTGTTTCTATAAATCTCGGCACCTTTGTTTCTAGCTCCTGTTGCTAAAGCTTGAGTTAAATCTGCTGGTTGAATATATCCATCTTCAGGATGTTGTATGGCACCAATTAATCCATCAGTATTACATAAGGGCCAAATTTCTTTTACTTGTTCTGGCGTTAAAAATTTTACTTGTACTCCAATTGTTTGAGCAACACCTGCATATTGATGATACTCTTCCATTCTATCTTTAGTGCTTGCTAGTCTAATATTAGACACAACGCTAAAACCAACATTTTTTCCTGTTTCTTCTTCTAATGTTTTATATAGATTAACTGCATATTTATGAAGTTGACCAACTGAATAACTCATATTAAATAGAGGAAGTAGTCCTGCAGCATGCCATGTGGAACCCGAAGTTAATTCTTTTCTCTCAACAAGAACTACATCAGACCAACCTTTTTTTGCTAAATGATAAAGTGTACTAACTCCTACGGCTCCACCACCTATAACAACTACTTTTGCTTTTGATTTCATCTTGGGATTTCTACTAAATTTTTATTATTAACGAAACAAAATTTTTTCATATTTGTTATTTTTTTAGCAATAATAAATTGCCTAAATAAAACCCAATAAACATAAATAAAACAAATATGTATACATTTATATTTAAAAAAGAAATTGCAGAAATAGCTGGGCCTGGGCAAAGTCCAACAAGTCCCCATCCTATTCCAAACAAGATTGCTCCTAAAATTAAACTTTTATCTATATCTTTTTTTGAAGGAATTATAAAAGATTGAGCAAAAAATGGTCTAGATTTTCTTTTAAAAGTAAAATGAAGTGGAGAAAAAATTATTATTGCCCCAACCATTACAAACATAAGAGAGGGGTCCCAATCACCAAATATATTTAAAAAGCCTAAAACTTTTTGAGGGTTAACCATTCCTGAAATTGTCAGACCCAAGCCAAAAATAATACCAGATAATAAAGAAGATAATTTTGTCATTAAATACCAAATATTAATACCGTAACTACACCTGTTAAAATAAAAGAAATTGTTGCTATTATTGATCTTATTGAAAATCTACTTATACCACATACGCCATGACCACTTGTACAACCATTTCCTATTTTGGTTCCAAACCCTACCAACAAACCAGCTACAATTATTAAAGGTAAAGAATTTGTTAAAACACTTTCAACTTTATTTCCTGATAATGAATATAAAATTGGACCAATAATTAAACCAAATAAAAATAATATATTATCATATCTATTCTCATTTTTAATAATACTGTCGGATGCAATTGAACTTACTCCACTTAATCTACCGTTAAAAATAAAAAATATAAAAGCTGCAAA
>CAZABF010000100.1:0-2708 GCA_964483495.1 uncultured Candidatus Pelagibacter sp.
AATCTAATTCCAATTATTTTATTTACTGTTGGTTTTTCTATAGTTTTTATAATATTTGGAGCAGCCTCAACTTTTTTAGGTCAATTATTACTTCAAAATTCATTTGAATTAAGAATTGCAGCAGGTGTGATTATTATTATTTTTTCACTTCATATAATTGGTGTAATAAATTTAAAGTTTTTGAATTATGAAAAAAGAATTCAAACAAATAATAATAAAAATATATATAGTCCCATAGTTATTGGGGCCGCTTTTGGTTTTGGATGGACTCCATGCATAGGTCCTATTTTAGGTTCAATTTTAGCTCTAGCAGCCACAGAAGAAAGTATTAATAAAGGAATAATACTTTTACTTTTTTACTCATTAGGTTTAGCTCTACCATTTATTTTATCAGGTTATTTAATACAAAAGTTTTTAATATTTTCTAAAAATTTTAAAAAGAATATTAATTTAGTATCAAAAATTGGCGGATTAATTTTACTGATTACAGGTATTTTAATATTAACTAATCAATTACAAGCTTTGGGATATTATATTTTAAATATCTTTCCATTTTTACAAAATTTTGGGTAAAACATAAAATATGAAAATTTATCAAATTGATTGTAGTGCAAAAAAAAAAGGATCCGTTTCAAGAGACCTTGCTAAAAAACTTTTAAATAAAATTAAAAAATCACAAGATGATATTGTCTATAGAAATTTAGATGAAGAGATGCTTTTTTTATCTGGTCTTACAGAATCCGGAATGTCTATTTCAGAGAACGAGAGAACAAAACAGCATAATAAAATGTTTGATCTTTCTGACAAATTAGTAAAAGAGTTAAAAGATAGTGATATAATAATAATTTCAACACCAATATATAACTTTGGTCCTCCTGCCACTTTAAAAGCTTGGTCTGATCTTGTTGCAAGAGTAAAATCAACTTTTAAATATTCAGAAGATGGAAAACAAATAGGACTTTTAGAAAATAAAAAAGTCTACCTGATAATTACCTCTGGAGGAACGAGAGTAGGGGGCAAAGATGATTATTTAACCCCTTGGTTAAAAAAAGTGTTAAATTTTTTTGGTATAACCAATATACAGATTGTTTCAGCAGATCAAATGTCAATTGATTATGAAAAATCCATTAAAGAAGCTGAAAAAAAAATTGAAAATTTACTTTAACTATTAAAATTTTAGTTATTTTTTATTGCGTTAAAATTGAAGACAAGAGTCCATCTTTATCAGCATAACAACCTTGCAACCACCTACTACCCTGGCCATAATAAGCTGTTCGCGCATGTAGAACTCTTGTATTGTCAACAATAAAACATTCTCCTGGTTTTAGTTTAAATTTAATAGCCATCTTAGGGTCATCTATTATATTAGAAAATTTTCTATAAGCTTTATAGTAATCCAACATACGACTATATGGAACGTCGGTAATTGGTCCTATAGAACGATTATTAAAATAAATGCCAATTAATTCACCATCAGGCGATAAAGAAATCATTGGAAAACGAGATTTTAAATGAACATTTTCTTTTTCTTTAAACTCAAATTGTGGTCGGTATTTAGAAAGTAAATCAAAATATTTTTTGTTTTCCTTTTTAAGACGTAGAGCAGCTTTAAAACCATCTATAACTTTTGTGTCACCCCCTTTAGTAGAGTTTTTTATACAATGTAGAATTTGTATTGTTGGTACTGGATTTCTATAAGGGTTATCTGTATGTGCCTGTAATCCAAGATTTGTATAAGCTAAATTAACAGCATTCGTTTTTGATTTTACATCGAAATACTTTCCATAATTAGTTTCACGCACGTAACCAAAAAGTTTTGCTATTTTTATAACTGTTCCAGTCTTTTTTTCACATTTAGTTATTTTGGCAAATCCAAGTCTATTAAGTGATTTAAGCCACTTAAGAAGTAATTTTCTATTAGATTTTGCAGTTTTGTAATTAATAATTGGAATACGTTTCAAACTGCTCTTTGACCAAGTTTTCAAATCTGAATTAATCCAAACTTTTGAACCATTTTTTTTTTTATCGTAAGCATTAGCCTTCAACCAGTTAGCAGAAAATTTGATTTGTTTTTTTTGCGGTAAGAAATCTATAGTTATTTCTTTACCTTTTTTATCGAGTGAAACAGATTTAATATATGTTTTAACAGGTATATCAGAGACAGTAATTAAACGTTGACCATTTTTTTTATCTCTTGTTTTGCTATCTAAAGCATTATCTCTTAACCAAGCTGAATGATATCGTAGTGGAGTACCACATTTAGGCAATAAAAGAATAGCTTTTCCAGAATTTATAACTTTGACTGATTTAAATAAACTCATCTTATTAGATAATAAATAATTTCTAATTTTTTTTGTTACTAAATACTATCATAACTACTCCAAGAAGAATAATAGCTCCACCAATAAATAATTGTCTAGTTGGTTCTTCACCTAAAAGAAAAATTGCCGCTAATAATCCAGTAAGCGGTATACCCATAGTAACTATAGGCAAGACTTTGTATAAAGGGTTATTTTTTAAAACATAATAGAAACAACCATATGATATTGGTTGCATAATAAATCCTAAATAAATCGCAATTATCCAACTATCAAGACTTGCTGTTTTAAAGTAGTTAATTGTATTTCCATCAAAAATAGCGGAAAGAGCTATTAGTATTGGACCAGAAAATAAAGCTAACCAAGCAACAAGAGCTAATGGATTTATTT
>CAZABF010000101.1:0-2673 GCA_964483495.1 uncultured Candidatus Pelagibacter sp.
TAGAAATTCTTTCTACGCCTGTTGCAGCAATTTTTTTTACATTTTTTAATGTAACGCCCCCAGAGGCTTCTGTTTCATAAAGTTTTTTTGACAGTTTTATCCCCTTCCTCAAAGTTTTAGGGCTCATGTTATCAAATAAAATTCGGTCAAATTTTAAACCAGTTATTTTTCTTAGCTGGTTTAGATTATCAACTTCCACCGTAATTTTTTTTCCTTTTTTAAATTTAATTGCATTATTTATTATTTCTTTAATACTTTTATTTGCAGCTATATGATTATCTTTAATTAAAAATTCATCACTTAAATTAAATCTGTGATTTTCTCCTCCACCAAGTTTAACTGCATATTTTTGTATAACTCTTAAATTTGGAATAGTTTTTCTAGTACAGCAGATTTTTGATTTTTTATTCACTTTTTTTACAAAACTATTCGTTTTAGTAGCAATACCAGAAATATGAGATAAAAAATTTAAAGCAACTCTTTCACCAGTTAATATATTTTTTACTTTACCTTCAATAATTGCTATTAACTCTCCTTTTTTTATTTGAGATCCTTCTTTTTTTTTTATTTTAATTTTAATTTTTTTATCAATTAATTTAAAAGTTTGTTTTGCAAACTCTAATCCACCTATTATTCCTGATTGATTTGATATAAGTTTTACTTTTTTTTTGCTATTATTTCTTAATAGATTTGAAGTAATATCTCCTGAAGGATATAAATCTTCATTTAGAGCTAATTTACAAACACTTATAATAAAATTTTTGCTTAATTTAATTTTGGACACAGATTTTATCTGCCTATTTCTGCCATTCTTTCTACAGACTTTCTAGCTTCTTCTATAGTTTCTTTATCCATTATTAATTCATTAGTTTCATTTTCTAAACAATCTAATACTTTTGGTAATGTTATTTTTTTCATATGTGGACATAAATTGCATGGACGAATAAATTTCACATTTGGATTATCAATTTGAACATTATCACTCATTGAACACTCAGTAACCATCATTACTTTTTCTGGCTGATTATCTTTAACATATTTTATCATACCACTTGTAGATCCAGCAAAATCACTGGCATGTATTACATCAGGGGAACATTCTGGGTGAGCAATTATCTTAATACCTGGGTTATTTTTTCTAATTTCATTAATCTCTTCATCATTAAATTGTTCATGAACTTCACAAGTACCTTTCCATGAAATAATTTCCACATCTGTTTGAGAAGAAACATATTTTGCCAAAAAATCATCAGGTAAAAAAATAACTTTTTTAACTCCTAATGATTTTACAATTTTTACAGCATTTGCAGATGTGCAGCATATATCAGTTTCTACTTTTACTTCTGCAGATGTATTAACATATGAAACTACTGGAACTCCAGGGTATTTTTTTTTTAAATTTCTTACATCTTCACCTGTAATTGATGATGACAAAGAGCAGCCCGCATCCATATCTGGAAGTAGAACTTTTTTTTCAGGACTCATTAATTTTGCAGTCTCGGCCATAAAATGAACTCCACACATTACTATAATATCTGCTTTTGTCTTTGCAGCTTCAACGGCAAGTGCAAGAGAATCAGCGGAAAAATCTGAAATGCCGTGATATATTTCTGGTGTTTGATAATTGTGCGCAAGAATTACTGCATTTTTTTCTTTTTTTAGTTTGTTAATTTTGTAAATATATGGAGCATGAATTGCCCATTCTATTTCTGGAATGGTATTTGAGACTTTTTCATAAATTGAATCAGTTGCTTTTTTTATCTCTGTATTAACTTCCATACTAAAACTTACCAACTTGAAATTGAATTGTCATTAATTTATTCTAACTTATAAATGCGGTCATGCTGAAATTGGTAGACAGGCACGGTTGAGGGCCGTGTGGGCTTAGCCCATGAGAGTTCAAATCTCTCTGACCGCACCATAAATTTTGTATAAGGACATATTATTGAAGATTTGGAATTTTAGTACTTTTTGCTCTTATTCATAATCAACTGCCTAAAATTCTCATTATTTACCTATAAAAATAAAAAATATAATTAAATTTTTTATTTAAATCTTTATTATTAAAACACATGCCGTAAGAAGAAAAGCTGTGGTCTTTAATTAATAATTTTTTACTATCCATTTTTTTCCAACCAAATTTTTCATAATATTTAATCATATTCTTTAAACAAATCAAAAAAGAAAGTTTTTTATTTTTTAAAATTATGTCTCCGTTTATATGCATTAAAATATTAGATAATTTTTTATTTCTTAACTTTTTATCAATAATCAATGTATCAAAATACAAATATTTCTTTTTTGTATTATTAATGTAAAAAGTTCTAATTCTTAGAAGTGTGTAACCCACCAAATTATCTTCAGCGAATAACAAATTATGAATATCATTTTTTTTAACATACTTTTTAAACCAATCTAAATTAGATTTTAGACCATATTTCCAATGCGTATTTTTCAAATAACAAATTTGTGATATTTCTTTATTATTTAATTGAAATGTTTTTTTTGAAGATATTATATATTTCATTTAAAATATATCATATCACACTCTTACTAATCATATTACTTAAAACAAAGCAAAGTTTGATATTAGAAAGGGGCGTTCTGTTGCTAGGTGCTCTAAAAATCAACCTATAATTATTGGGGCAGAAATTAAATTTTATAATTTTTTAA
>CAZABF010000102.1:0-2607 GCA_964483495.1 uncultured Candidatus Pelagibacter sp.
ATGGTCTTTCAAAGATTTGGTTTATTTCCTCACAAAACAGTTTTGGAAAATGTTGGTTATGGTCTTGAAGTTCAAGGACAAAAACCAGAAGAAAGAAATAAAACAGCAATGGAAAAAATTGATGCTGTAGGTTTAACTGGATTCGAACATCAATATCCAAATCAATTATCTGGAGGAATGCAACAACGAGTTGGCTTAGCTAGAGCTCTTGCAACAAATACAGATATAATGTTAATGGACGAAGCATTTTCTGCTTTAGATCCTTTAATTAGAAGTGACATGCAAAAACAATTGATAGATTTACAAAGTGAATTAAAAAAAACAATAGTGTTCATAACACATGATTTGGATGAATCTTTAAGATTAGGAGACCATATAGGAATATTAAACGGCGGAAGATTAGTGCAAATAGGAACGCCAATAGATATTATCATGAATCCTGCTGACGATTATGTTGAAGCATTTGTCAAAGATGTAAATCGTGCAAAAGTAATTAAAGCCAAAATTATTATGACTCCAGCTAATTCATCTAATGGAGTTGATAAGTCAAATCTTATTAAAGTCCAGGAAGATCAATTTTTAGATGAGTTTTTACCTAAAGTTGTTTGCTCAAACGCAAACTGTGAAGTTATTGATAAGAGTGGAAATGTTAAAGGATACATAACGCAAAAAGAGCTCTCAAAAGCTTTAACAAAAGAACATATGGCTGATGCCGATAAGTCTAAATAACAAAAAAATCATTATTTCAGCTGGGGCTTCAGGAATTGGTTGGTCAACTGCAAAGGTTTGTCTTTCTAGAGGAGCTATTGTTTATCTGTGTGACATTGATGCTAAATTTTTAAAAAAAATTCAAAAACATCCATTACATAAAAAAAAATTATTTGCCTATGAGTGTGATGCTTCTGATGAGTATGCAGTTTCAGATTTTTTCAATCAAGTTAGTAAAAAAACAAAAAAAATTGATGCCCTAATTAATAATGTTGGAGTTGCAGGTCCAACTGGAAATATAGAAAAGTTAAGTTCTGATGACTGGGAACAGACTTTAAAAATTAATGTTATAAGTCATTTTTACTTTACAAAACTTGCAATACCAATGCTTAAAAAAAATAAGGGTGGATCTATAATAAATATTTCCTCTACTGCAGGAATTATGGGTTTTGCATTACGTTCTCCTTACGCAGCCAGCAAGTGGGCAGTCATAGGAGTAACAAAAACTTTAGCGATAGAATTAGGTAAGTTTAAAATTCGAGTAAATGCTATTTGTCCAGGAACTATTAAAGGAGATAGAATGGCAAGAGTAATAAAGGACAAAGCAAAATTTCTAAAAGTTTCAAAAAAAATAATTGAAAAAGATTTTTTATCTATGGCTTCAATGAATTCGTGGATTTCTCAAGAAGATGTAGGTAAAATGTGTTCATTTTTAATTTCAGGCGATAGTGAAAAAGTATCTGGCCAAGTATTCCCTGTGGATGGAAATACTATAAGAGTGGATTAAATAATCTTAGTAATTATTTAT
This sequence comes from uncultured Candidatus Pelagibacter sp., assembly GCA_964483495.1. Lineage (GTDB taxonomy): Bacteria > Pseudomonadota > Alphaproteobacteria > Pelagibacterales > Pelagibacteraceae > Pelagibacter. The sequence goes on from CAZABF010000102.1 coordinate 1,517, forward strand.
AATTTTTTAATTTTAGTTTTTCTCTTGTTTCTGCAGGTGTCATTATTGATACCCCAAGATCATTTACAATTCTAATTGCTTTCTCAACTAACTGAGCATTGGTAGCTAACTTTCCTTTTTCTAGATATAAATTGTCTTCAAGACCCACTCTTGGATTGCCTCCCATAATTACAGTTTGAGCAACAAAAGGCATTTCATTTTTTGAAATTGCAAATCCAGACCAAATACCTTCTTTTGGTATAATATCTTTCATTGCTTGCATTGCTAATGGTGTTGCGGGTGCTCCCCAAGGTATACCTAAACACATTTGAAACATTGGCGGATCATTAAGCAATCCTTCTTTATATAATTGAGCTCCAAACCACATGTTTCCTAAATCAAAAGCCTCTATTTCAGGTTTAACATTTATTTCTTGTAATCTTTTAGCAGCTTTTCTTAAATCGTTGGGTGTATTTACTGTAATCACAGAACTATCACCAAAATTTAAAGTTCCACAATCCAATGTACATATTTCTGGCAAAAACTGCTCTGCATTTGCAATTCTCTCCATTACATTTGCCATGTCTGTCATTGGACCAAATTCAAGTGGATTTTTTCCCTGACCTATATCTAAATCTCCTCCCATACCTGTTGTTAAATTTAGCACAACATCTGTATCGCTAGATCTAACTCTATCAACGACTTCTTTATATAATTCTAGTCTTCTACTTGGAGTTCCATCTTCTTCTCTCACATGAATATGTGCAATAGCCGCTCCTGCTTTTGCAGATTCAATTGCAGCTGTTGCAATCTGTTTAGGTGTTTTTGGTAAATCTGGGTGTCTCGAAGAAGTATCTCCTGATCCAGTAACTGCACATGATATAAATACTTTATTGTTCATTTTTATTTTTGGAAAGTATACTATCATATTGATTATGGAAAGATCAGAAATTTTAAATGATTTAGCTGCGGTTTTCAGATGGACAGCAAAACTTAATATGCACGAAGGTATAGCCAACCATTACAGCGTCTGTGCCCCGGATTCTAATGAAGATTTTTATATTAATGGAACAGGAATGCATTTCAGCAATATCAAAGCAAGCGATCTTGTT
>CAZABF010000103.1:0-2594 GCA_964483495.1 uncultured Candidatus Pelagibacter sp.
TATCTAATGGAAAAGGAATCCTGGCCGCAGATGAAAGCACAGGAACTATGACCAAAAGACTTGAGACTGTTAATGTAGAATCAACTCCAGAAAACAGACTCCTATTTAGAGAAACGCTTTTTTCATCTGAAAGTATGAAAAAATGTATAGGCGGAGTGATTTTGTATGACGAAACCATTAAACAAAACTCAAGCTCAAAAAAAACTATACCAGAATTAATTTCTTCATCTGGAGCTGTTCCCGGAATAAAAGTAGACACAGGGGCAAAAGTTTTAGCTGGGTCGCCTGATGAAAAAATAACAGAAGGATTGGATGGTTTGAGAGAAAGATTAAAAGAATACTATAAACTTGGAGCAAGATTTGCAAAATGGCGAGGTGTTTATATTATTTCAAAAAAATATCCTAGTAAATTATCAATTCATGCAAATGCCCATGCTTTGGCTAGATATTCTTCTCTAGTTCAAGAAAGTGGAATGGTTCCAATTGTAGAACCTGAAGTATTGATGGAAGGAAATCATACAGCTGAAGATTGCTTAAATAAAACTTCAGATGTTATTAAAAAATGTTTTGAAGAACTAATAAATCATAATGTCAATTTAGCTGGAATAATTTTAAAACCAAATATGATTTTACCTGGAAATAACTCAAATAATAAAATCAAAAATGAAGAAGTTGCTAAACTAACTTTGAAATGTCTAAAAGAATCAGTTCCAAAAGAAGTGCCTGGAATAGCTTTTTTGTCTGGTGGCCAAACAGAAATAGAAGCAACTGAAAACTTAAATTTGATTAATAAATTTAATGATACAAATTTTATAATGAGCTACTCATATGGAAGAGCTTTACAGCAAAGTGCTATTAAATTTTGGTCAAAAGATATCAATAATATTAAGGGAACCCAAGAAATCTTTAATCATAGAGCCAATATGTGCTCACTTGCGGCTCAAGGAAAATGGTCGAAAGAACTTGAGGCAAAATAGAAAAAACAAGAGATTTATTTATTTAATTTCTCCAAACAATATCGAAAATAAAAGTTTCTATACTGAACTCGATCAAGTATTAAGTTCAAAAAAAGTAAATTTTTTTCAATTAAGACTAAAAAAAGAAAGTACTAGAAACAAAATTTATATTGGAAAAAAAATAAAAAAAATTTGTAAAAAATATAAAGTTAAATTTCTTATTAATGATGATCCAATGCTTGCAAAAAGAGTTAATGCGGATGGTTGTCATTTAGGACAAAAGGATATGAATATTTTAAAAGCTAGAAAAATATTAAAAAATAAAATAATTGGTATTACTTGTCATAATTCAATAAAACTAGCAAAGAAGGCTATTGCAGGTGGCGCAAACTATTTGGCTTTTGGAGCCTATTATTCATCTAGTACAAAAAAAGTTAAATATAAAGCAAATTTAAAAATACTAAGTTTAGCTAAAAAATTAACAAATACTCCTGTTGTGCTAATAGGAGGAATAAAAGATACTAATTATAAAAAACTTTTATTGAATAAAGCTAACTTTTTGGCTATCTCAGGCTACATTTGGAATAATAAAAAACTAAATCCAAAAGAAGCGATAAATAAATTAATATGAAAATATCTGGAAATGAAATTAAACCTGGAATGCTTTTAGAACATAAAGAAGATTTGTGGGAAGTTCTTAAAACACAACATGTAAAGCCTGGAAAAGGTGGTGCATTTAATCAAGTTGAAATGAAAAGCGTAAACAAGGGAACTAAATTAAATGAAAGATTTAGATCCAGCGATACAGTTGAAAAAGCTTCAATAGAAGAAATTAATTTTAATTATTTATATGAAGATGAAATAGATTATTATTTCATAAATCAAAAATCCTTTGAACAAATAAATATAAAAAAAGAAATTGTAGGAGAAAAAGGTAAATTTTTAAAAGAAGAGTTAGAAGTAAAAATTAGCTTTTATGAAGAAAAACCAATATCTATTGAATTGCCAAATCAGATTAATTGTAAAATTGAAAGTACGGACGCAGCTTTAAAAGGTCAAACTGTTTCATCGTCATACAAACCAGCAATGCTAGATAACGGCACAAAAATTCAAGTACCTCCGTTTATTGAAAGCGGAGATGAAATAATCGTTGATACTAGATCTATTGAATACGTAAAAAAAATATAAACTTAATGAATTCTATATCCGCAAATTTAAATATTATGATTAAAGCTGCAGAAAAAGCTTCAAAAATATTGATAAGGGATTTTGGAGAACTAGAAAAATTACAAGTATCTTTAAAAGGTCCTTCGGATTTTGTAACAAATTCTGACAAAAAAGTTGAAAAAATTATTATTGAAGAATTAACAAAATCAAGAAAGAAATTTTCGATACTTAGTGAAGAAATAGGAGAAGTAAAAAATTCAGATAAAGAGAATTGTTGGATCATAGATCCTATTGATGGAACTACAAATTTTTTACATGGTATTCCTCATTTTGCAATATCAATCGCATTAAAAACAAAAGAAGAAATTGTTAGTGGTTTAATTTTTGACCCTATCAAAAATGAAATGTTTTATGCTGAAAAAAATAATGGAGCATATTTTAATAATCAAAGAATTAGAGTTTCAAAAAAAA
>CAZABF010000104.1:0-2524 GCA_964483495.1 uncultured Candidatus Pelagibacter sp.
CGTTAATGCAGGGTGTGATGACTCATTGGCAGATGGCGTAGATTATACTAATTGTAGATTTTCAGATGGACAAGACTTACAAGGTAGTTATTTGCCAAACTCAAACTTATCTTTTACAGGATTTATTCAAGTAAATTTTGATAAAAGTATTATGATGAATTCAATTTTATCTTTTGGAACATTTTCGGAGTCATCTTTTGTTAGAGCAAATCTATATGAGTCTAATTTACAGGGAGCTAATTTTGAAAAAACTGATTTTACTAGCGCAAATTTGACAAGAGTAAATTTTCAAGGCGCTTCGTTAATTGAAGCTAACTTTAAAGATAGTAATTTGTTTGAAGCTGATTTTACAGCCGCAAATATTGCGAATGCAAGTTTCGAAGGATCAAATTTAAATAATGCTACTTGGGTAGATGGAAAAAAATGTGGATTAGGCTCAATAGGAGAGTGCAAGAAATAAACTTAAATACTATTTATTATAAGGTCTGAAGCTTTTTCAGCAATCATTAGAGTAGGAGCATTTAAATTTGCACTTGGAATTTCAGGCATGATGGATGCATCTACAACTCTTAAATTTTTTATTCCTTTCACTTTTAATGTTTCATCAACTACCGCCATATCATCTACTCCCATTTTGCATGTACCGCATGGATGATAAGCAGTTTCAGCTTTAGATCTAATATATTCATCTAATTCATCATCACTTTGTTTATCAGAACCTGGGCCAACTTCTTTTCCAGAATGTTTTGCTAACGAAGGTTGAGATAAGATTTTTCTTGCAACATGTATGCATTCTCTAGTTTGTTTTAAATCATCTTCATTTTCTAAGTAATTAAATAATATTTTAGGATAATCATATGGATTTGATGATTTAAGAGTTATTAATCCTCTACTTTTTGGATGGTTTGGACTTGCGTGTAATTGATAGCCATGCGAACTTGGATTAACCAAACCATGATCAATAACAAACGATGGAAAGAAATGAAATTGAATGTTTGCTATTTGACGTTCAGGAGAAGATTTTGCAAATCCTCCAGCTTCTAAGTGAGATTGTGAACAAGGTCCAGATTTAGATAAAAACCATTGTATTCCAGCTAAAACTTTTGGAATTAACTTTGTATAAGTATAAAGAGTATCAGGAGTTTTACATTCTTGCATAATATAAGTTTCCAAATGGTCTTGAAGATTTTTTCCAACCCCTTTTAAATCATTTACAACTGTAATTCCTTTTTCTTTTAAATGATTTGCATCACCAATTCCTGAAAGCATTAACAATTGTGGTGAATTAATTGAACCTCCGCTTAATATTAATTCTTTTTCAGCATAAACTTTTTCAATTTTATTTTTTATTTTTACTTCAATACCAATAGCTTTTTTTCCATCAAAAATAATTTTTTCAACAAATGAATTAGAAAAAATATTTAAATTTTTTCTTTTTTTTGCAGGGTTTAAATAATATTTTGTAGTACTAGCTCTTTGGCCTTCATGAATTGTTGTATCAAACATACCAAATCCTTCTTGTTCTTCACCATTCATATCAGGATTAACTATGTGTCCAGCTTCTGAGGCTGAATTTATAAAAGCTTTAAATAAAGGATTGTCATTTTTTGATTGATTAACAGGAAGTGGGCCAAAAGACCCCCTATATTGGCTTTCTCCTCCAGACCATGTTTCAATTTTTTTAAAATAAGGTAGAACTTTTTCGTAAGACCAAGACTTTAATCCAAAGTTTTCCCATCTTTCATAATCATTTCTATTACCTCTAACAAAAACCATTCCATTATGAGCAGAACATCCCCCAATCATTTTACCTCTAGGACAAAATAATCTCCTATTGTTTAAGTGTGGTTCTGGTTCAGAATAATATTTCCAATTATATTTTGGATCATGCATTGTATAAAGTAGAGCAAGAGGCATTTTTACTTTCCAAATATCACTCGATCCTCCAGCTTCAAATACAGCAACTTTGTTGTTTTGATTTTCTGATAATCTATTTGAAAGAACACATCCAGCAGAACCAGCGCCAATAATTATATAGTCAAATTTCATATTAATTTTGAATTTAATAAAGATTTATATTCATCAATAGATTTTATTTTGATATTTATTTTTTTTGCAGCTTCGTCAAATTTTCTAAGCAAGATGGAATTTTTAAAATATTCTTTTTTTTCAAATTCTTTACTTTCTTTTTGATTAAGAATACCGCCCTGTAATTTTAAACTTATTTTTGATGCTTCAGACAAGAGATTAAAATATTTTTTATTTCTAGCAAGGTATCTCTTTGCAAGCACGTGATATTTTATTGGTTCAACTATTTCTTTTTTAAAAAAATTTTTAAAATATTCATATCCTATACTTTCATGATTACCATCTTTATCATTTTTCACTAACTCTACTGGATCTTCAATAATAAAATGACCATAGTCATGAAGCAAACATGAGCAAACCAAATCATCATTAGATTTTGCCTTTTCAGCTAACATAGCAGATTGAATCATATGTTCAGACATTGTTATTTTTTCAC
>CAZABF010000105.1:0-2521 GCA_964483495.1 uncultured Candidatus Pelagibacter sp.
TGATGGGCTGCTAGTAGCATTAGAAGTTTTATTTTCAATGAGAAAAGGAAAAAAATCTAGCGAGCTATTAAATATTTTTAAACCTATGCCACAAATTTTAGAAAATATTTTTGTCAGAGATAAAAATATAATAAATAAATTAAAGTGTAAAAAAGCAATTAAAAAAGCCAATAAACTAATGGAACAAAATGGAAGACTTTTGGTTAGAAAATCTGGCACGGAACCAAAAATTAGAATTATGGGCGAGTCACATAATAAAAATTTGATTATAAAATGTATAAAAATAATTAGAAGGTCAATAAAATATTGAAACCTAAATCTAAAATTTTAATAATTGCAGGATCGGACTCTTCAGGAGGCGCAGGCATACAAGCCGATATTAAAACAGTTACTGCACTTGGCTCGTATGCTATGACTGCAATAACTGCCATAACTTCTCAAAACACTACAGGTGTAAAATCAATAGAATCTATAACACCTAGAGAAATATCGAAGCAAATAGAATTTACATCAAAAGATATTAGTCCTGATGCAATTAAAATTGGAATGCTTCATTCAGCTGAAGTTATCAATACAGTATTAAAGTCTTTAAATAAAATAAATGTAAAAAAAATTATTTTGGATCCTGTGATGGTCGCCAAAGGAGGAACTAAATTAATTGATAACCGTTCAATTAGAATTTTAAAATTAAAATTAATAAAAAAAGTTAGTTTAATAACACCAAATATTCCTGAAGCAGAAATTTTAACAAAAAAGAGAATCTCTTCAGTAGACGATATGATCAGTGCTGCAAGAATTTTAATGAGCTTAGGAGCAAAAAATGTATTGATAAAAGGTGGACATCTTAAGTCAAGAATAATGCAAGATATATTTTTAAATAAAAATGAAATATCAGTTTTTAAAAACAAAAAAATTCATACAAAAAATACACACGGTACTGGATGCACATTATCCAGTGCTATAGCCACATATTACTCATGTGGAAAAACATTAAAGAAATCTTGTGAGATGGCGATCAAGTATGTTAACCATTCAATTGGTACAGGGCCAAGGTATGGCAAGGGTCATGGACCGATAAATCATTTAAGTACAATAAATATTAACAAAAAGTTTAAATGAAAAATGTAGCTGTTGTTGGATCTCAATGGGGAGATGAGGGTAAAGGGAAGATTGTTGATTGGCTTTCTAGCGAGGCTGATATTGTTGTAAGGTTTCAAGGAGGACATAATGCGGGACATACTTTAGTAATTGATGGCGTAACATACAAATTGAGATTATTACCTTCGGGAATCGTAAGAAAAGACAAAGTATCAATTATTGGAAATGGCGTTGTTGTTGATCCGTGGGCTTTATTGGATGAAATTATAGAAATTAAATCAAAAGGTGTTGAAATAAATCAAAAAAACTTAATTGTTTCGGAAGCTGCAAATTTAATTTTACCGTTTCATAGAGAAATGGATGAAATAAGAGAGGACGCAGCGGGCAAAGCTAAAATAGGAACAACAAGAAGAGGAATTGGCCCAGCATATGAAGATAAAGTTGGCAGAAGGTCAATAAGAGTTATGGATTTAGTTTCTGAGAAAAATTTGGACCATAGGTTAGAAACAGTTTTAATGCATCATAATGCAATAAGAAAAGGATTAGGAAAAGAAATTTACAAAAAAGATAAACTAAAACAAGATTTATTAAAGATAGCGCCAGAAATTTTAAAATACTCCCAGCCAGTATGGAAAAAAATAGATGAATTTAAGTCACAAGGAAAAAAAATATTATTTGAAGGTGCACAAGGTATTTTGCTTGATGTTGATCATGGCACATATCCATTTGTTACATCTTCAAATACGGTAGCTTCAGCTGCAGCGACGGGTTCTGGTTGTGGTCCTAATTCAATAAATTATGTTTTGGGCATCACAAAAGCTTACACTACCAGAGTTGGAGAAGGTCCTTTTCCAACAGAACTGACAGACGAAATAGGAGAGAAGCTAGGAACTATAGGTAAAGAATTTGGAACTGTTACAAGTAGAAAAAGAAGATGTGGATGGTTCGATGGAGTTTTGGTTAGGCAAGCAATTAAAATTGCTGGAATAGATGGTATAGCATTAACTAAACTAGATGTTTTAGATCAATTAGATGAAATTAAGATGTGTATCGCATATGAAGTTGATGGAAAAAAAATGGATTATTTGCCAGCGGCTGTAGATGATCAATTAAAGACAAAACCTGTTTATAAAAATTTTAAAGGTTGGAATTGTTCAACTAAGGGAATAAAAAAATTTGATGACCTTCCTGATAATGCAAAAAATTATATTAATGAATTAGAAAAATTTATAGAAACAAAAGTTGCTAGTATTTCTACAAGTCCAGAAAGAAATGATACTATATTAATAGTTGATCCTTTTAGCAGCTAGTTTGCTGGTAGAAGATTTTTTGATTTTGCAGAATTTAGCATATGTTTTTGAAGTTTTTCAAAAGCCTTATTTTCTATTTGTCTAATTCTTTCTCTGCTTATTTTGAACTTTTT
>CAZABF010000106.1:0-2508 GCA_964483495.1 uncultured Candidatus Pelagibacter sp.
TTGATAAAATAACTCTTCAAATTGAAAAATTAGAAATTATGAAAGACTGTTCATCTGTAGGAATTCAAATTTCTAAAAAAAGAAGCCATGATAAGCTCTGATATTGGAAAAGAAGTAATAAAAAAACAACTTCCCTTAATACCCAAACTTCCTGGAATTTACAGAATGCTAAACTCCAATAATGAAATTTTATATGTTGGAAAAGCCAAAAGTCTTCCAAATAGATTAAAAAGTTATGTTACTGAAAAAAACCACATAATAAGAACTGAAAGAATGTTATCTCAAACCAAAAAAATTGAGATAACAACAACATCAAACGAGAGTGAGGCTCTACTCTTGGAGGCAAACTTAATCAAAAAATACAAACCTAAATTTAATATTCTTTTAAGAGATGATAAATCTTTTCCGTTTATTTACATTGGAAATAAAAATAAATGGCCACAAATAAAAAAGCATAGAGGTAAAAAAGAAAAAGAAGGTTTTTTCTTTGGTCCTTTTGCCTCTGCAGGTTCGGCTAATTGGACAATTAAAATGATACAAAAAAATTTTCATCTTAGAGTTTGTGATGATACTGTTTTTAAGAACAGAAAAAGACCATGTATATTGTATCAGATAAAAAGATGCTCTGGACCATGTGTTGGCTACATCGATGAAGCTGAATATAAAAAGTCAGTAGACGATGCAATTGGGTTTGTATCTGGCAAATCTAGAAAAATTCAAAAAAATCTTTCTAATCAAATGGAAAAAGCAAGTGAAGATTTAGATTTTGAAAAGGCAACAATATTAAGAGACAAAATTAAATCACTTAACATCATTCAGTCTTCTCAAAGAATTAATGAAGCAAACTTACTCGAAGCAGATGTAATTGCTGGATACAAAGAATCGGGAAAAACTTGTATTCAAGTATTTTTTTATAGGTCAAAACAAAATTGGGGTAACCAAGCTTTTTTTCCAAAACACGATCCCGATGAAAGTTTAAATAATGTTTTAAATTCATTTGTTTCTCAGTTTTATGAAAATAAAAGTGTTCCCAAATCAATTATCTTAAGTGAAAAAATTAAAGAAAAATCTTTAATTGAAAAAACTTTATCAAAAAAGGAAAATAAAGAAATTAGTATTTCGGTTGCTAAAAAGGGTTCAAAACTTAAAGTAATAAATCTAGCAATAAAAAATGCAAAGGATAGCTTAAATAGAAAACTATACGAAAGTCAGAACAATAAAGAATTATTTGAACATGTAGTTAAGAAATTTAATTTAGATTCAAATATTAATCTTATAGAAGTATATGATAACAGTCACATTCAGGGAACAAATAGCGTAGGAGCATTAATTGCATTTGGTGACGAAGGATTTATTAAAAAAAGATATAGAAAATTTAATATTAAAATAGAAAAGAATTCACAAGATGACTATGGAATGATGAGGGAAGTTTTAAATAGAAGGTTTAAAAGAGCTATACAAAAAAAAGATAATTTTCTTTCTTTCCCAGATTTGATTCTAATCGATGGTGGTAAAGGACAATATTCAGCAGCCAGAGAAACTATGAATGAATTAGGACTTCATGATATTCCAATAATTGCGATAGCTAAAGGAAAATATAGAAACAGCGGTAATGAAACTTTTTTTCATAACGGTAAAGAGTATAAATTTCAAAAAAATGACCCTACTCTATTCTTTCTACAAAGGTTAAGAGACGAAGCTCATAGATTTGCTATCAGTGCACATAGAACAAAAAGAAGAAGCTCAATTAGTAAATCTCTTTTAGACCAAATAGAAGGAATAGGATCTATGAGAAAAAGGGCGTTATTAAACCATTTTGGATCGGCTAGAGAAGTGGAGTCTGCAAGCTTAGATGAAATAAAATCAGTAGAAGGAGTTGAGGAAAAAGTTGCAAAAAAAATATATAATTTTTTCCACGAATGAAAATTAAAATTCCAAATTACTTAACAATAGGAAGAATTATAATTGTTCCTATATTTGTTTTTACTTTTTACTTGCCTGGTTTTTATGGAGATGTAATACCTTTTGCATTATTTGTCATAGCTTCATTTACGGATTTTTTAGATGGATTATTAGCAAGAATATATAAAGAAGAGTCCAAATTAGGAGAATTATTAGATCCTATCGCAGATAAAATAATTGTAGCAACAGCTTTAATTTTGTTAGTTATGGATGAAACAATTAAGGGTTATGAAGTAATTGCAGCAATAATAATATTAACTAGAGAAATATTAATTTCTGGATTGAGAGAGTTTTTAGCAAAGGGTAAAATTAATCTTCCTGTATCAAATCTGGCGAAAGCTAAAACATTTTTACAAATGGTTGCGATTTCAGCATTGTTAACTGGAGAAACTGGAAATAAAATACTCAATTTCCAAGATTACAATGCTCAAACTATTGGTATAATTTTGCTATGGTTATCAGCTTTTTTAACTTTATATACTGGTTATGAGTATTTAAGAAAAGGTATAGATCATGCAATATCTGAAGATGAAAAAAATTAAGCTG
>CAZABF010000107.1:0-2495 GCA_964483495.1 uncultured Candidatus Pelagibacter sp.
TAAATAGTGATATTTTTGAGGGAAAAGTTTGCGATTTACCTTTCATTTAGTATAAGTAAATCATCATGAATATAGCAATAGTAGGGGCAACAGGTAATGTTGGAAGAAAAATAATAGAAGTTTTGGAAAATAAGAATTTTTCAATTTCAGAATTATTTTTAATTGCTTCAGCCAAAAGTGCTGGAAAAAAAATTACTTTTAAAGGTAAAGAACATTCTGTTATTGACCTAGAAAAATTTGATTTTTCGAAAGTAAAGATTGCTTTTTTTGCTGCAGGTAGTGCTATAGCAGAAAAATGGGCTCATATAGCAGCAGAAAAAACAATAGTAATAGATAATTCTAAATTTTTTAGAAAAGACCCTGATATTCCTTTAATAGTACCTGAGGTGAATTCAAAAGAGCTAGTTCATTTAAAAAATAAAAATATAATTGCAAATGCAAATTGTTCAGTGATACCGCTTGTTGTCGCTTTGAAACCTTTGCATGATTTATACATTGTTAAAAGAATTGTTGCATCGACTTACCAGTCTGTTTCTGGTGCAGGCAAAGCTCCAATGGATGAACTATTGTCACAGACAAAAGAGTATTTTGAAAATAAAAATTTAAAATCAAAATATTTTACAAAACAAATAGCATTTAATGTTATTCCGCACATAGATAGTTTTTTAGAAAATGGTTATACTAAGGAAGAACAAAAAACTACGGATGAAGTTAAAAAAATTTTAGATAAAAAAATAAAAATTACATCAACTTGTGTCAGAATACCTGTTCTCGTATCACATTCTATAAGTGCAAATGTAGAGTTCGATAAAAAATGTAATTTGGAAGAAATAAAAAATGTATTATCTACATCTCCAGGATGCAAGGTTGTTGATGAACAAAAGGATGGTGGATATATCACCCCTGTTGAAGCAGAAAATAAATATGAAACATTTATTTCAAGAATAAGACAAGACGATTCTCAACCTAACACCATAAATATGTGGATTGTATCGGACAATTTACTTAAAGGCGCGGCATTAAATGCTGTTGAAATTGCAGAAAGTTTAATTAAAAAAAATTTACATGAACGATAAAAATCCTTTATCACCACACATTCAAATTTATAATTGGCATATATCATCTTTAATTTCAATTTCTCACAGAATAACAGGGATTATAAATATAATTATTATAACTCTAATCTGTTTTTGGGTAGCACTTTTACTTTTAGGAAACGCAAATTATGAATTAATACAGAAGTTTTTTGAAACTTATATTGGTAAATTTGTAATTGCAGGTACAGTTTGGTCTTTTTCTTTTCAAATTCTGAGTGAAATTAGGCACATATTTTGGGATTTAGGCTTTGGATTTGAATTAAAAACTTCAAATATAACTGGCTTGTTAGTTATTTTTGGATCATTAGTTTTAACAATTGTAATTTTAGGAAAAAATTTAGTTTTATGATTAATGCAACTAAAAAATGGATATTTTTAAAAATAAGTTCAGCCATACTAGTTCCGTTAATGGTGTGGTTTTTATTTAATTTAGTTTCGTTCTACGACAAAGCTTATGAAGAAGTTTTTTTATTTTTTACTAGCCAACCAACAAAATTTTTATTTTCATTATTTATTATTTTTGCTTATTTTTATTCCGCACTAAGCATTAGTGAAGTTTTTGAAGATTATATTGAGAATGAAAAATTAAAAAATGTCACAAACAAATTACTATATTTATTTGCTATAATAATCCCAATATCAACATTACTTTTATTATATAAATTAAGCCTATGAGCTCACACAAAATTATAGAACATGAATACGACGTAGTTGTTCTTGGAGCTGGAGGAGCAGGCTTAAGAGCTGCAGTTGGTCTTAGTGAAGCTGGGTTAAAAACAGCATGCATATCAAAGGTTTTTCCTACTCGAAGTCATACTTCAGCGGCTCAAGGAGGTATTTCTGCAGCTCTAGGAAACATGGGAGAAGATGATTGGCGTTGGCATATGTACGATACAGTTAAAGGATCAGATTGGCTAGGAGATCAAGACTGTATAGAATATTTATGCAAAGAAGCTCCAAGAGCTGTTTTAGAACTAGAAAGATATGGAGTTCCATTTAGTCGTACAGAAGATGGAAAAATTTATCAAAGACCTTTTGGTGGAATGACCAAAAATTATGGCAATGAAACTGTTCAAAGAACTTGCGCAGCAGCAGACAGAACAGGTCATGCTATATTACACACCATGTATGGTCAGGCACTTAAACATAATACAAAATTTTTTATTGAATATTTTGCATTAGATTTATTAATGAAAAATGGAGAGTGCAAAGGTTTAATAGCTTGGAATTTAAATGATGGGACTATTCATAGGTTTAGATCTCATATAACAATAATAGCTACAGGCGGATATGGAAAAACATATTATTCATCAACATCAGCTCACACTTGCACAGGTGATGGAAATGCTATGGTTTTAAGAGCTGGATTACCTCTACAAGATATGGAATTTGTTCAAT
>CAZABF010000108.1:0-2419 GCA_964483495.1 uncultured Candidatus Pelagibacter sp.
GGAATAAGAGAGTCCAAAGATGAAATAGAAAAAAAAGGTATTAAACTTGCTTTAAAAAGGGCCGAAGATGCCGATTTGAATTTAGTAATAATTGAGCCTAAAAGTGTTGATTTTAAAGGTTTTTTGAGTGATTCAGCTAGTAAAAAAGCTATTTTTGTTTTAAATAAATCTGATTTAGGATTTAAAAATACTAATTCAAAATTAAAAAAATTAAATCCCATTACTATTTCATTAAAAAATGAAAAAAATATTGAAGAGTTAATTTCTGCAATTAAAAAAAAATTAAAAAACAAATTTATTACATCAGACGATATTTTGATAACAAGAGAAAGACACAGACAACATTTAGAGCAATGTGTTTATCAATTAAAAAATTTTGAAAATAAAAATAAAACAGAAGATTTTGATAAAGCTGCTGAAGATTTAAGATTAGCAACTAGACATTTAGGAATAATTGTTGGAAAAGTGGATGTAGAGGAGATATTAGGTAGTATTTTCAACGATTTTTGTATTGGCAAATAAAAGCAGTTTTATGCGGATTTTTGACCAATATTTATATTTTTTTATTGATAAATAAGGCTTTTTAAGCGATTTATAGTTTTTTTTCATATTTCTTCTCTGATCTTGTAAATATTTTATTGAGTTATAAGTTTAGTTTATGAAAAATGATTTATCATTTGATGTAGTTGTTATAGGTGGAGGGCATGCAGGCTGTGAAGCAGCCGCAGCATCAGCGCGCTTAAGAGTTAACACCGCATTGTTTACACACAAAATTGAAACAATAGGAGAGATGTCGTGTAATCCAGCAATTGGTGGTTTAGGCAAAGGACATCTAGTAAGAGAAATAGATGCGCTAGATGGAGTTATGGGTGATGTAGCAGACAAATCAGGTATTCAATTTAGATTATTAAACAGAAGTAGAGGGCCAGCAGTTAGAGGGCCCAGAACACAAAGTGATAGATCGTTATATAAAAAATATATGCAAGAAAAACTTGTAAACTACTGTAATTTAAGCGTTTTCTCTGATTCTGTAATTGAGTTTATATTTGAAAAAAATAGTATAAAAGGATTTGTAACACAGTCCGGAAAGAAAATTAAAACATCAAAGCTAATACTGACAACGGGCACTTTTTTGAATGGTTTGATACATGTAGGAGAAAAACAAACTCCAGCCGGTCGGTATAATGAAAAACCTACAACAGGATTAAGTGAGCAACTTAAAAAACTTAACTTTAAAATTGGAAGACTTAAGACAGGCACACCTCCAAGATTGGATTCTAGAACAATTAATTTTAATATTTTGGAAGAACAGTTTGCAGATGACGATCCATATTTTTTTTCCTTCTTTACTAAAAAAAACATAAACAAACAAATTTCATGTCGGATGACTTATACGAATGAGTCTGTACATAAAATTATTTCAAAAAACATAAAACGAAGCGCCATGTATTCAGGAAGCATCCAAGGAGTTGGTCCAAGATACTGTCCTTCGATAGAGGATAAAATTGTTAAATTTGCTGAAAAGCAAAGGCATCAAATTTTTTTAGAACCTGAAGGACTAAATGATCATACAGTTTATCCAAATGGCATATCTACTTCACTTCCAGCTGATGTTCAGCATGAAATGTGTCGTAAAATCAACGGTTTAGAGAATGTTAAAATATTAAGACCTGGATATGCGATTGAGTACGATTTTGTGGATCCAAGGGAGCTATTTTTGACTCTAGAGAGTAAAAAAATTAAAAATTTATATTTAGCAGGTCAAATCAATGGAACTACAGGATACGAAGAAGCAGCTGCACAAGGACTTATAGCTGGAATTAATTCAGCTTTGTCATTTAAGCGTCATGAGCCATTTATTCTAGATAGGTCCGAGGCTTATATTGGAGTAATGATTGATGATCTTGTTACAAAAGGAGTTGCAGAACCATATAGAATGTTTACCTCTAGGGCCGAATATAGACTTTCATTAAGATCTGATAATGCGGATATTAGACTTACCCAAAAAGGAATAGATATAGGCTTAGTGCTTGATGAAAGAAAAGTTCTGTATAAAGAGAAGCATTCTGAGCTTAAAAAAATTCAAGAAAAAATGGATAAATTGAAAATTACACCGTCAAAAGTTGCAAAATTTGGAGTAAATATTGCAAAAGATGGTGTTAGTCGTAATGCAAGCCAGATATTAAGCCAAAACTCAGTAGATATGATTAAAATACGTGAAATATGGCCAGAAATTAAGCATGTTTCACGTGAAATAGACGAACAATTAGAGATAAATTCTCATTATAGAGGATATTTAAGGAAGCAAAATGCAGATATTTTAGCTTTCAAAAGAGATGAAAATCTTATTATACCAGAAAATATGAACTATGATATGTTTTCTGGTCTTTCTAACGAAGTTAAATCAAAATTTAAGAAA
>CAZABF010000109.1:0-2318 GCA_964483495.1 uncultured Candidatus Pelagibacter sp.
TTTTTGCTGAAAAAATTTTGTCTGTTACTTCTAGAGAATCTTTTTTTCCATCAATTGATAATTTTTCTAATTTCATTTTATTTTTTCTTCTTTTCTGGTATTTTTTTTATTCTTTCTATTTCTGCAATTTTTTCAGTCATGGTTAATTTTCTTACATTTTTTACAGATTTTTTAATAACTACTTCGGTATTTTTTGAACCAGGTATTGACCCTTTCAAATAAAGTAAATTGTTTTCATTATCTGATTTTATAATTTCAATATTTTGCATTGTTCTTAGTTTGTTGCCCATATGCCCAGCCATTTTTTTATTTTTAAATACTTTACCTGGATCTTGATTTTGACCTGTGGATCCGTGAGCTCTATGTGAAACTGAAACTCCATGTGATGCTCTTAGACCTGCAAAATTATGTCTTTTCATTGCTCCAGCAAAACCTTTTCCTATTGTAGTTGATCTTATATCTACAAATTTTACATCTTTAAAAATTTCAAGTCCTAATTCGTTGCCTTCTTTATAATTTTCTAAATTTTTGACTCTAAATTCCTTCAATTTTTTCTTTGGCTCGGTGTTTTTTTTTGTAAAATATCCTTTCATTGCTTTAGAAATTTTTGAGCTTTTTATTTTTCCAAAACCTATTTGTACAGCTTTGTAGCCTCTTTTTTCTTCGCTGATGACGTCTATGACTCTTCCCTTTTCCATTTTTATAACTGTAACGGGAACTGATTGACCAGTTTTATAAAATTCTCTAGTCATTCCAATTTTTTTTCCTATTAAAGATATTTCGCTCATAATAATAATTTAAATTTTTATCTCCACATCAACTCCTGAAGCTAAATCTAATTTCATTAATGCTTCAACTGTTTGTGGTGTTGGTTCAATAATGTCTATTAATCTTTTGTGTGTTCGTGTTTCAAATTGTTCTCTACTTTTTTTATCTATATGTGGAGATCTTAAAACAGTGTATTTTTCTATTTTTGTAGGTAATGGAATTGGACCTTTAATATTAGCGCCAGTTCTCTTAACAGTATTAACAATCTCTTCAGTTGATTGATCAAGAATTTTATTATCGTAAGCTCTCAGTTTAATTCTAATATTTTGTTTATCCATTTTTTATCCAGTTTTTTTTGTTACTTCTTCTTGTACATTTTGTGGAACTTTATTGTAATGATCAAAGAACATTGAATATTGAGCTCTACCTTGAGACATTGATCTCAAACTGTTTATGTAACCAAACATATTTGCCAAGGGTACCATGGCTGTTATAACGGTTGCATTTCCTCTTTGTTCTTGAGTGTTTATTTGTCCTCTCCTACTATTTAAATCGCCGATTACATCTCCCATATAATCTTCTGGTGTAACAACTTCAACTCTCATAACGGGCTCTAAAAGTTTAAGAGTTCCTCTGTTGCATGCTTCTTTGAAACATTGTCTTGACGCAAGTTCAAATGCTAAGACACTTGAGTCAACATCATGGTGTAATCCGTCTAAAATTGTAACTTTGTAATCAATTATTGGAAATCCTGCTAATATTCCTGAGTCAGAAATTGTTTCTATTCCTTTTTCTACACCTGGAATAAATTCTTTTGGTATAGCGCCACCTTTAATTTTACTTTCAACTTCACGTCCTTTACCAGGTTCTAATGGTTCTACTGAAAGTTTTACTCTTGCAAACTGACCTGCTCCTCCACTTTGTTTTTTATGGGTATAGTCAAATTCAGCAGAATTTAATATTGTTTCTCTGTAAGCTACCTGGGGTGCACCAACATTTGCTTCCACTTTAAATTCTCTTTTCATTCTATCAACAATTATATCTAAATGTAATTCACCCATTCCTTTTATAATTGTTTGTCCGGACTCTTCATCGGAAGTAACCCTAAACGAAGGATCTTCTTTTGCTAATCTTCCCAGTGCTTCACCCATTTTTTCTTGGTCAGCTTTTGTTTTAGGTTCAACGGCAATTTCTATTACAGGGTCAGGAAATTCCATCGGTTCTAATAAAATTGGTGTGTCTTCATTTGCCAGAGTATGTCCAGTAATTGTGTATTTTAATCCCGCTAATGCTACAATATCACCTGTATTGACTTCTTTTGTATCTTCTCTAGAATTTGCATGCATTAAAAGCATTCGACCAACTCTTTCTTCTTTATCTCTAGATGTATTATAAATGCCTGTTCCAGCTTTAATTGTTCCTGAGTAAATTCTAATAAAAGTTAAAGTACCAACAAAAGGGTCATTAGCAACTTTGAACGCAAGTGCTGAAAGGGGTGCTTTGTCATCAAATTTCAATTCCAATTCTTCTTCAGATCCAGGTTTGGTTCC
>CAZABF010000110.1:0-2307 GCA_964483495.1 uncultured Candidatus Pelagibacter sp.
AAGCTAAAAAAGAAGGTATCAGTGATGATTGGATTGATGCGGCTCAACGTTCACCTGTTTATAAGTTAGCTAAAAAATGGGAATTAGCATTACCACTTCACCCTGAATTTAGAACGATGCCTAGCTTGTTTTATATTCCACCTTTAGCTCCTATTATTACTAGTGCTGGAAAAAACTCTCCTTCAACCGAAGATATTTTTGATATGGAAAAACCATCAACAGGACCCCTACTCAGTCTTGATGAGTTGGATAAGTTCCGTGTTCCTCTTAAATATCTTGCAAATATGTTTGGAGCTGGAAACGAAGAAGTGGTTAAAAAGTCACTCTTACGTCAACTTGCTATTAGACATTATCAAAGAAGTATAAGAGTAGACAAAAAACCCAACCTTAAAGTACTTGATCAAGTAGGGTTGAGTGAAAAAGATGCGCAAGAAATAGTACGAGCATTATCACATGCATTTTTAAATGAACGTTTTGTTGTTCCTACGAAAAAAAGCGAAAAGGCAAATATTGATCCTTATACGGAGCGTGGTTTTGCAGGTTTTGACCATATGACTCCATGGTCGCCAATGAAAAGGTAAAAAAAATTATGGATAGCATTAAAAAAAATCAAATAATAAAAGATGTTTATAAACTAATGTCAGACTTGTGGTGCAGTCCTTCTGATACAAATATAGAAAATATTAAGAAAGATAGTGAAAATGTAATAAAAAAACTTGAGGATGTAAATAAAGAAGCAGCAATATTGCTACAAAAGTTTATCGAAGAAAATACAATATCCGAAGAAAGTTATATAGATTTATTTGAATTAGATCCCAAATGTCCTTTGTATCTCGGAACTCATTCCTACGATGAACCCAAAACATGTGCTGGTGCTGGAGTTTCTGACAGAAATAAATACATGATAGAACTTAGAGCTATATATAAGCATTTTGAAAAAATAGCAGATGAAAAAGAATTACCGGATTATCTTCCGTTAATGATAGATTTTCTTTCTTTAACAATTGATTCAAAAAAAGATTCGGTGAGAGGCAAATTTATTAATGAATATTTATTACCTTTCTTACCACCGGTACAATCAAAATTGAAAGAATTAAAAACACCTTACGTTTATCTTATTAATGCATTAGATAAAATTACGAACATTGATTTAGAAACACAACTAGTGTCAAAAATACCGGATCAGAAAATGGAAGCTAGTCATGTGGGATAATTTCTTTTTCATCGGTTTGCCCTACATTTCTATTCTATTTTTTTTGGGTGGTATTATTTATCGAAGTTTTAGCGGTGTAATGGGTAGATTTAGAGGTAAATGGGATCTGAGTGTTCGTGGCGATTATCTATGGACTACGCGTTCTACTGGATTTTTTGGTCGTGCCTCTATAGGTCCAGCATCTTTATGTTTGCATTGGGGATTAATCATATTGTTTGTTACCCATGTAGTTGGATTTATAGGAGGATCTTACAATATAGGTGGTTGGATTGAATTTTTTAAATGGGTAGGACTTGGAGGTGGGATTATATTTATATATGGAGCTTCGTGGGCTTTATTACGTAGAATATTTATTCCTCAAGTTAAAGCAATGAGCACTCCTGATGATTACATATTACTTATTTTTCTAATTTTAATTGCAGGTTTAGGACTTTATCAAGTTGCTATAAAAATGGTCTTTGGAATATCTTTTTTGGCTGGTCCTTGGATAGCAAGTATTTTTACATTACAACCCGATATATCAGCAATTTCTGGCGCTCCACTTATTAATAAATTACACATCATTATAGCTTTTGTATTTTTTGCTTATTTTCCTTTTACTAAATTGGTTCATTTTGCAAGTTACCCTTTTGGATACATCAACAGACCATATGTTTCAATGAGAACAAAAAGAACTGATGAAGAGCGGAAAAATGTATGAGAAAAAGATCTAAAAGAATAATTGTACCAACACTAAATACAATGACAGTTATTTTTAGGGGACGTCATTATAAAAGACCAAAAGGCTGCGCAAAAGTATATATGATGGGGTTTAATGACGCTAAAAAAAGATATAAAAAAAATAGCAAACTTAAATAAAATATAATAAAACATTTTAGGAAATTTTTTTTAGTGAAAAAAATATTATGAGTGAATTAGAAAACTATGAGGCTATGGTGTTATCTTGTATTGATCCAAGATTTCAGGAATTAGTGCATAAAGAAACTGTTAAAAAAGGTCTAACAAATAAATATAGCGCCTGTACGATAGCTGGCGCTTGCATAGGTGTAGTTGCTCCAACCTTTAAAAAATGGCATCAAACGTTTTGGGAAAAT
>CAZABF010000111.1:0-2303 GCA_964483495.1 uncultured Candidatus Pelagibacter sp.
AAAAAAGCTGTTGTAACAATTAAAAAAGGTCAAAATATTGATCTAACATCAGGAATATAAAATATGTCATTAAAATCATTCAAACCATATACAAAATCTTCAAGAGGAACAATTTTAGTAGACAAGACTGGATTGTGGAAAGGCAAACCTTACAAACCACTTACTTCAGCTAACAATTCCCCTAAAGGTAGAAATAATGCTGGACGCATAACATCAAGAAATCATGGTGGCGGCCATAAACAAAAATATAGACAAATAGATTTTTATAGAAAAAAATTCAAAATGAAAGCAGATGTAGAAAGAGTGGAGTATGACCCAAATAGATCGTGCTATATTATGCTGGTAAAATTTGAAGATGGGCAAAAATTTTATTATTTAGCTCCGCAAAATATTAAAGTTGGAGATAAAATTGAAAATGGTCCAAACATTGAAATTAAAACTGGAAATTGTTTACCCCTTCAAGATATACCTGTAGGAATAAATATACACAATGTTGAATTACAACCAGGAGCAGGTGGAAAAATTGCAAGATCAGCAGGAACATCAGTAACAATTTCAGGGATAGACGGTAACTATTCTTTAATTAAAATGGCATCAGGTGAAGTTAGAAAAATTGACTCAAGATCATTAGCTACAATAGGTGTTTTGTCAAATCCTGATCAAAAAAATATTAAGATTGGAAAAGCTGGTAGATCTAGATGGCTAGGCAGAAGACCTCATACAAGAGGAGTGGTAATGAACCCAGTAGATCACCCACATGGTGGTGGTGAAGGTAAATCTGCTGGCGGAAGACATCCAGTATCTAGAACAGGTCAATCTGCTAAAGGATTAAAAACAAGAGACAACAAAAGAACAGATAAATTTATTGTAAGAAGAAGAAGGAAAAAAAGAGGATAATTATGGCTAGATCAGTTTGGAAAGGACCGTTTGTAGAAGAAAGTCTGATTAAGAAAGTTGATAAACAAAAAAAAGATCCAAGTAAAAAACCAATTAAGACATGGTCCAGAAAATCAACAATTATTCCTGATTTTATCGGAGTAAGTTTTTTAATTTATAATGGAAAAAAATTTATACCTATAACAATTTCTGAAGATATGGTTGGACACAAATTAGGAGAATTTGCTCCAACAAGACAATTTTTTGGCCATACACCAGCTGACAAAAAAGCTAAAGCCGAAGAAGGAGCAAAAAAGGTTGAAAAAAAATAATTAAATATGTCAAAAAAAACTAAAAAAAAAACAGAAAACAAAACAGTTAGATCAGTAAATAAAAATGTGCGATCAAGCACAAGAAAACTTAAACCAATTTTAAAATCTATTGTTGGAAAGAATGTTGATAAGGTAATTAGAGATTTGACTTTTTCTGACAAAAGAATTTCTAAAGATATAAAAAAAACTATTTCATCAGCCGTATCTAACGCTGAAAATAATTTTCAATATGATATTGATAATTTATTTGTAAAAGAAGCATACTGTGGAAAGCAAATTGTTATGAAAAGATTTAGACCAAGAGCAAAAGGAAGAGCCTCTCCAATTATAAAACCATATTCAAATTTAACAATAATATTAGCAGAAAAACAAAAAGAAAAAGTGGAGAAAAGATAATTATGGGACAAAAAGTAAATCCAGTTGGCTTAAGACTAGGAATTAATAGAGGTTGGGATTCCGTTTGGTATGCAAAGAAAAAAGATTTTGGAAATTATTTGATAGAAGATTTTAAGATTAGAGAACATATTAAAAAAAATGTAGTAAATTCAGGTGTTTCAAAAGTTATGATAGAAAGAACTTCTAAAAAATGTTTTGTTACAATTTATACTTCAAGGCCAGGTTTTGTAATTGGTAAAAAAGGAAGCGACATAGAAAAAATAAAAGGAAAACTTTCGGCATTAACAACAAACGAAGTTATATTAAATATAAAAGAAGTAAAAAAACCTGAGACAAATAGTTATTTAGTTGCTGAAAATATAGCTCAACAATTAGTTAAAAGAATTTCTTATCGTAGAGCAATGAAACGTGCAATGCAATCCGCATTAAGACTAGGATCAAAAGGGATAAAAGTAGCTATTAGCGGTAGATTGGGAGGTAATGAAATTGCTAGAACAGAATGGTTAAGAGAAGGAAGCATTCCATCACATACACTAAGAGCAGATATAGATTATGCTGAGTCTGAAGCACTAACAACATATGGGATTATTGGCGTCAAAGTTTGGATATATAAAGGAGAAATTTTTACAAGGGAGTTTAGTCAGGAGACTAATAAAAAATAATTATGTTACAGCCAACTAGAACAAAATTTAGAAAAGC
>CAZABF010000112.1:0-2224 GCA_964483495.1 uncultured Candidatus Pelagibacter sp.
ACAATAAATGGTCCCATTTTTTTTGGATTTTTTTCTCTTGTTTTATCAGCTGCTAAAATAACATTTTGAATTGATGGTCCACCAGATCCCATAATCATACCTGTTAAAACATTACTTACATCTTTTTCTTCTAGTCCCGAGTCTTTAACTGCTTCAGTCATAGAAATATAATTGTATGCTGAGCCAGGCCCCATAAATCTTATAAACTTTCTATCAACATGGTCTTCAAGTTTAATATTTGGTTTACCGTGAACATTACTTTTTAAGTTATATTCTTTATATTCTTCAGAAAATGTAATCCCAGATTTCGAATTTAATAAAGATTGACAAACCTCTTCTTGATTGTTTCCTAAACAAGACACAACTCCAATACCAGTTACAACTACCCTTTTCATTATTTAAACAATCCTACTTTTAAATTTTCAGCACTATAAATTTTTTTTTCATCTGCTAATAAAACGCCGTTTGCTAAACCAACCGTTGTTTCACCCGGAGACATAATTTTTTTCATATCAATTATATATTTTGCTTTTTTTACACTCTTTAAAACTTCGCCAGTAAACTTTACAGCACCAACTCCTAAGGCTCTTCCTTTTCCAGGATTACCAAGCCACCCTAGATAAAAGCCTACCAGTTGCCACATTGCATCTAAACCAAGACATCCAGGCATAACTGGATCTTCTTTAAAATGACAATCAAAAAACCAAAGGTCATCTTTTATATCTAGTTCAGCAGTAATAGAGCCTTTTTTGAAAGCACCATTATCTTCTTTAACTTCTGTTATTCTATCAAACATAAGCATTGGAGGAAGCGGTAATTTAGCGTTTCCAGGTCCAAAAAGTTCGCCATTTCCGCAATTAATTAATTCTTTATAACTATATGATGATTTTTTTTCCATAAATATAGATCTTTAATACTTTATTTATTAAAATTACAATATACAAATTCTTTTGGTTTGTTATAAATTTGGGAAAAAATGGACAATAATAGCATATTTATTAAAAAATTAAGATCATCTGGGTTAAGATCTACTAAACAAAGAATAGAAATTTGCAAATTACTGTTTAATAGAAAAAAAACTTTTCATTTTACAATTAGTGATCTATCTAAAATATTAAAAAAAGAAACCAGTAAAAAAATCTCTTTAGCAACTTTATATAACACTATTTTTTCATTTAAGAAAAAAGGGTATCTAAAAGAAATATCAATAAATAGTGATAAGAGTTATTTTGATACAAATACTTCAAATCATCACCATTTCATTGATGAAACTACTAATGAAATTGTTGATCTTCATACAAACAACTTAAGTAATATAAAAATTAAAAAAAATTTACCGGGAAAAAAAATTAAATCTATAGAAGTTTTAGTCAAACTTGAAAATAATAATTAATCTCAAAAACTAGTTGATCTATATCAATTTACTTTAGAATCATTCTAATCTATTGACAATTATTTTGGAACAATTATATATATATCAATGAGAGTTCCAGAAATAATATTTAAAACTAGAATAGGTGATAATCAATCCTTGGGAGGTGGCTGCTCAATTGGAGGACAATGGAAAGATGTTAGTACAACTGATTTGTTTAAAAATAAAAAAATTGTTTTATTTTCATTGCCAGGCGCCTATACACCCACCTGTTCTTCTCAACAATTACCAGGATATGAAGAAAAATATCAAGATTTAAAAAATTATGTAGATGAAGTTTATTGTTTATCTGTAAACGATTCATTTGTTATGAATGCATGGTTTAGAGATCAAAAAATAACTAAAGTTAAACCAATTGGAGACGGAGAAGGTAAATTTACAAAAGAAATGAACATGCTAGTTAATAAACCTAAACAAGGTTTTGGCATGAGGTCATGGAGATATTCAACATTTATTAATAATGGAGAAGTTGTAAAATTATTTGTTGAAGATGGAAAAAATGATGAAAGCAACGATAGCGATCCATTCAAGGTTAGCGATGTTGATACTATGTTAAATTACTTAAAAAACTAAAAAAATAATTTATTTAGACATACCCCAGATATTATTTTTATCTATCCATCCAGAGTACTGACCTGATTTAATATTACACCAATTTTTTTCACACTTTTTAAATATTAAAAGTCTTCCTTCTTCTAATTTAACCAGTGGTTCCGAGTATTTACTTGGTTTTTTAAATAAAATTTTTTCAGAGGTTGCAATTAAAGATTTTGATTTTTTTAATTGAGATAT
>CAZABF010000113.1:0-2180 GCA_964483495.1 uncultured Candidatus Pelagibacter sp.
CCTTCATCGTTAACATCTACTTTGGCACCTGATTTTTCAACTATTTCTCTTATTGTTGCTCCACCTTTTCCAATAACAGTAGCAATATCTTTTTTATCTACAGTTATTTTTTCCATTTTTGGAGTGTGCTTACCAAGACCATCTCTTGATTTGTCTAAAGCTTTATTCATTTCACCCAAGATGTGAATTCTTCCATCTTTTGCTTGTTTCAATGCTTGCTCCATTATTTCAAATGTAATTCCAGTAATCTTAATGTCCATTTGAAGTGATGTAATACCGTCTTTGGTACCAGCTACTTTAAAATCCATATCACCCAAGTGGTCTTCATCGCCAAGAATGTCAGATAATACACTAAAGTCATCACCTTCTTTAATTAAGCCCATAGCAATACCTGCAACTGGTTCTTTTATTGGAACACCAGCATCCATTAATGCTAATGAAGTTCCGCAAACTGTTGCCATCGAGGACGAACCATTTGATTCTGTAATATCTGATACTATTCTAAATGTGTAAGGGAAACTTTCTTTTGAAGGTAAAGATGAATTAATTGCTCTCCATGCTAATTTTCCATGACCAACTTCTCTTCTTCCTGTCCCAATTCTTCCAGTTTCACCAACTGAAAAAGGAGGGAAGTTATAGTGAAGCATAAATCTTTCTCTATGTTGTCCATCTAAACTTTCTAATCTTTGCTCATCATCTGAGGTTCCAAGTGTAGTTGTTACTATTGCTTGGGTCTCTCCTCTGGTAAATAATGCTGAACCGTGAGTTCTTGGTAAAATACCAACCTCACACTCAATAGCTCTTACATCAGATAAACCTCTACCATCAATTCTTTTTTTGTTTTTAAGAATGTCAGTTCTCACAATAGATTTTTCAAGATTTTTTAATTCATCATTAACATCAAAATCAGAATAATTTTCATTCTCTTCGAAAAGTTTCTTAGCCTTATCATTGATCTCTGAAATTTGATTTGATCTATCTTGCTTATCTCTTGTAGCAAATGCTTTAGTCAAATCTTTAGTAAATTCACTCTCAAGTTTTTTCTTAACTTCAGACAAATCTTTCTTTTCAACGATCCACTCTGGCTTTCTACATTCTTTTGCTAGTTCCTCTATCATTTTGATTACTGGAACAAAACCTTCGTGACCAAATTTAACTGCATCTAACATTACTTCTTCTGTTAAACCTTTTGTTTCAGATTCAACCATAAGCACAGCATCTTTAGTTCCTGCTACAACCAAATCTAAACTAGAATTTTCTAATTCAGCTTTTGATGGGTTAAGAATGTACTTACCATCAACAAATCCTACTCTAGATGCTCCTACAGGTCCCATAAACGGCATGCCTGATATAGCTAGCGCTGCCGATGAAGCAATGATTGCTAAAATATCTGGTTGGCTATCTTTATCGTAAGAAATTACTGTTGGTAATAACTGTACTTCATTTTTAAATTCATCTGGAAACAATGGTCTTATAGGTCTATCAATTAATCTTGAAATTAATTGTTCACTTTCAGTTGGTCTTGCTTCTCTTTTAAAATATCCACCTGGGATTTTTCCACCAGCGTAATACTTTTCCTGGTAGTTAACGGATAAAGGAAAATAATCCATATCTGGATTTACTTTCTTTGCTCCTACGACTGTTGCTAAAATAACTGTTTCACCACATTTTGCGATTATTGCTCCATCAGCTTGTCTTGCAATTTTACCTGTCTCTAAACTTATTTTTTTTCCGTTTAATTCAATTTCTTTTTTAAATACTTTAAACATTTATTTCTACTTTCTTAAATTTAATTTTGATATTACGTTCTGGTAAGATTCTATTTTATTTCTTTTTAAATAATCTAATAATTTTTTTCTTCTATTTACTGCTTTCAGTAAACCTACAGAAGAATGTTTATCTTTTTTAGATTTTTTTATATGATTTGATAAATTTTCAATCTTATCAGTCAGTAGTGCTATTTGAACTTCTGAAGACCCAGTGTCTTTATCATGAATAGCTAGTTCTTTACTCTTTTTTGTCATCTCTTTCCTTATTTATTTGTTTGTTTTATTAAGTTTTCAATTTTTTCAGCATAATCAAAAGATTCATCCTTAACAAATAGAAGTTTGGGTAAGTACTTCATTGTTATTTTTTTTGATAAAACTTTTCTAATTACAAATGAAAATTCTTTAAGTTTG
>CAZABF010000114.1:0-2157 GCA_964483495.1 uncultured Candidatus Pelagibacter sp.
TAAATCTATTGATTTAATGGCTTCTTTAATTGATTTTTTATAGTTAATATTTTTTAAATTTTTTAATTTTTTCATTAAATCTTCACCATTAATAGCATTAGATTGGTTTGGAATATCTATCGTTGTTAAAGAGGATATTTTATCTTTAAAATAATTAATATATTCAATATGATTTTTATTACTCATCATTCCTAAAATTATATGTTTGTTACATTCTAATGAATTTAAATGTTTGCTTAAAACGCTAGCCCCAAGAGGGTTATGAGATCCATCAATATAAATTTTATTTTTTTTTACTAAATCTTTTAATTTTCCATTTTTTATTTCTGAAAATCTTGCAATACTTTTAATTTTTTTTATTCCATTTTTAATATTTTGATCCGAAATATTTATTTCTTCTATATTTCTTATAGTGGCTATTGCTGTCGATATATTGGATAATTGGAATTCACCTTCTAAATTTGGTAATGGCAGTTTAAGGCCTCCATATTTGTCTTCATAATAAAAAAATCCATTTTCACTTAAAGTGTAATTAAAACCATTGCTAAAAATTATTTTTTTTGAAGAATTTTCTTTAATTGAGTCTTTTATTTTATTTAAAATTTCATTTGAGCTTTGTTTTGAAACAATAACTTTTGAGGTTAATAAAGATGAAGTCTTTTCAAATATTATTTGATCTATAGTTTGTTCATTTTTTGGCAACCAGTCTAGGTGATCTAAACCAATAGCGGTAATAACGCTTGCCAAATTTGATTTAATTATAGAACAGGCATCTGCTCTGTGAAATAAACCGCTTTCGATAATGTTAATGTTATTTTTGAAGTTTTTGGCATTATAAAAATAAGCAGCTGTTAATATCTCAAAATAAGTAATAGGCTCACCTGCATTAATATTTTCTACTTCATTTAATAATTTTACAAGATTTTCATCAGAAATTTCCTCATCATTATATATAAATCTTTCATTAATTTTTTGAATATGTGGACTTGTATAAATATTGCAATTTATATTGGCATCTTTGAGTATGGCTCTAATTGCTTGAATTGTAGAATATTTTCCGTTTGTTCCGACTACCGATATATACTTTAAATTATCTTGGGGATTTCCAAGTTTTTTACAGAGCTTCTTAATTCTATCTAAACTTAAATCTATTTCTTTAGGATGCAGCTTTTGTAGGCTGTTCAATATTTTCTGAAGTCTCATTTAATAATTCTGAATTTACCTCAGAATTTTTCTTTAGCAATATTTTAAGTAATTTTCCAATTTCATTTTTTAAATCTTTTCTATTTACTACTTTGTCAACAAAACCATGTTTCTCAACGAATTCAGCTGTCTGAAAATCTGGACTCAATTCTTCCTTTACTGTTGCTTGAATCACGCGTTTCCCAGCGAAGGCAATTAAACATCCTGATTCAGCAAAATGTATATCACCCAACATAGCAAAGGACGCTGTTATTCCTCCTGCTGTTGGATCTGTAAAACATACTATGTATGGAAGGTTATTTTTTTTTAATTCATTTATTGCAAGTGTAGTTCTGGTCATATTTGCCAAAGCAATAGGACTTTCAAACATTCTTTGACCTCCTCCACAAGGAAAAAAAATATAAGGAGTTTTATTATCAATCGCATGTTGCACTCCATATATAATAGCTTCACCTTCTGCGGCACCAACAGATCCACCTATAAAATCAAAATTAATTGCTCCTGCTGTAATTTGAATTCCATCTATTTGACCATTAGCAATCATTACCGCACAATTTTGTCCCGTTTTTTTTTTAGCTTGTGCCAATCTTTCTTTGTACGTTTTTGTATCTTTCCAGTTTAATGGATCTTCCGTTGGAGCGGGGGTTTCAAGAATCTCGTATCTATTTTTTCCAAAAAATAAATCAAATCTTTGTTTACAACTAATTCTGTGATGCTTTCCACAGGAACTACACACCCATAAATTTTCTTCTAAATCTTTTTTAAGAATCGGGCCTTTGCAACAACTTGTCCAATCCGAATTTGCAATTTCTTCTTTTGTTGGAAACTTTTTTTGTAAATTTTTTTTTATTTTATCACCAAAAGTTTTTATTTTTGTTAACCAATTCATGAAATTTTATTTTTCAGTTTTTCTACTATTTTACTTACATTTGTGACAGGATTTTGTCTATTGTT
>CAZABF010000115.1:0-2141 GCA_964483495.1 uncultured Candidatus Pelagibacter sp.
AAGAGATATTAATGGTAGGAATTATGTTTTTTGTCATTTATCTTAGTGGTTTTTCTGTAGCTATAGATTGATCTTGGGCTTTTTCCCGCATAAAAATATATATACTTCCACTTACAATTAAAATCATTCCAACAATTGTTCTTTGACTTGGTATTTCATCAAAGAAAATCCATCCATTTAATGATGCCCATACTAATATTGAATATTCAAATGGCGATACAACAGCTGGAGAAGCTATACGATAAGCTGTAAAAAAACAAAGAAACCCTGTAGCACCAACCACACCTATGAAAATCATATAAGGCAAAGAGAATTCCAAATTACTAAACCATTTTCGTAAAATAAATTGAGAAGCTGGATAATCAAAATTGTTGTATTGACCATCACCAATAAAAAAATAAATTATTAAACTAATTGTTATTGCAAAAATATAAAAGTGGAACATTTGCGAATAAACATCATCTTTATCAGATGTTTTCTTTATAATTATCATTGATAAAGCATAACAAAATGCACATAAAACAGGCGTTAAACTTAAATAGTCAAAATCGTTAAAATCAGGATTTAATATTATATAAACACCTATAAAACCAATTATCACGGCAGACCATTTTCTTATTCCCACTTCTTCTTTTAAAAAAAATATTGCAAAAATTGTTATCAAAAAAGGACTAGCAAAAAATAGAGCAGTGGCTGTAGCTAAAGGCATTATAGTTAATGAAATATAAAAAGAACTAAAACCAAAAAAGAAAAGAATTACACGTATACTTGTAAGCAAAGGGTAATGAGTAGTGAAAATTATTGGTTTGTTTGTTATTTTTAGATAAGAAGCGATAACTACAAAACTTACCAATGTTCTGACAAAATAGGCTTCATACAAATTAACACTAGTATTAATATATTTAAATGTTGCATCCATAAATGAAACAATAAACATACCAATCAATATAAGAATAATGCCTTTTGGATTATTATTTTTTGTGCTCATTTAGATCCTATATCAAATTTTTTTTCTTCTTAATATTTTTTTAATAAGGTAATATTAACTTTATGATTTCTGACGAAGACAAGATAATGATGGAAACCTTGTATTGGTGGGGCATACCAACATTGTTTAGGTGTAAAAATGATCCTGATCCTAAGAACTGCGATATTGCTTTAGTAGGTGTTCCACATAGTACTGGAAACGGTACCACTGAAAGAGACCAGCATCTAGGACCTAGGGCCGTAAGAAACATTTCAGCAATGTTAAGAAGATCTCATCTTCAGTATAAAATTGATCCTTGGAAAAGAAATAAAATTCACGATTTAGGAGATGTTCCTTTTCCCGAAGCAAATGACAACGAAAAATGTATTGAAAGAATTTCAAGCTTTTATGATCATATTGAAAAAGCAGAAAAACCTGTAGTGTCTATTGGTGGCGATCATTCTATTACTGGAGGAATTGTTCAAAGTTTAGCAAAAAAAAATTCTAAATTAACTAAAGGAAAAAAAATTACTTTAGTTCACTTTGATGCTCACACAGATTGTTATGAAAAATTAGACCATTTTTTAGGTGCTAAAAAATCCGCTGCTCATTGGGCTTCTTACTTAGTGAAACAAGGTAATGTTGATCCGTCAACAAGTACACAAATTGGAATTAGAGGTAATCCAAGAACTTTAGATTGGCTACAAGCAAGTTATGATATTGGGTACCAAGTTATAACTATGGATGAATATAAAGAATTAGGACATGAAAAATGTTCTAAAATGATTTTAGATAGATTGAGTGATAATCCAATTTATGTTACTTTTGATCTTGATTGTTTGGATGCAGCAGTTGCACCAGGAACAGCAAATTTAGAGCCAGCTTTCAGAGGTTTCAACATGGACGAAGCAAGGAAATTAATTCAAAGTCTAAAAGGTAAAAATGTAATTGGAGGAGATGTTGCTTGCTTAATGCCAACAAAGGATAGTCCAAATCAAATTACTTCAATGGTCGCAGCATCAATAATGTTTGAAATAATTTGTTTAATTAGTCTTAATGTAAAAAAAAAATGAAAAAATTTTTATTTGTCATAGTTCTAAGCTTGTTTGTTTCTAGCAGCGTTAATGCAGGGTGTGATGACTCATTGGCAGATGGCGTAGATTATACTAATTGT
>CAZABF010000116.1:0-2138 GCA_964483495.1 uncultured Candidatus Pelagibacter sp.
TAAATTTTTTCAAAATTTGATTTCATTGTTGTTTTAAATTTGATTTGTTTTTACTTCAAAATTAAGTCTTAAGTTGCATTTAATTTTAAAAAGTTAATAAAATCAATAGAAATAAAGGAAAAAAAACCTTTGATTAACTAAGTTAATTTGTTATCTAGCACAAAGCTTTGGTTCTAGTGCGGTTTAGTTCCATAGTTTAAATTTAAACTAAAAAAACAATTGAGAGAGTATTTTTATGAAAAAACTTAAATTGTTTGCTCTTGCATCTTTAACTTTTATGAGTTTTTCAGGTGCAGCAAACGCGGAAACGGTATTATTGGCCTCTGATGACTTTGTTGGAATTTCTTTTTGGTTGATTTCAATGGGTATGTTGGCTGCTACAGCTTTCTTTTTCTTAGAAAGAGGTTCGGTAGCTGCAGGCTGGAGAACATCAGTAACAGTAGCAGGTTTAATCACAGGTGTTGCATTCATTCACTACATGTACATGAGAGGTTTATGGGTTCAAACTGGAGATTCATCAACTGTTTATAGATACATTGATTGGTTAATCACCGTGCCATTACAAATGGTAGAGTTTTACTTAATTTTAGTAGCTGTTAGAAAAGTACCTTCAGGTATTTTCTGGAGATTGCTAATTGGTTCATTAGTAATGCTTCTAGGCGGTTATTTAGGAGAAGCTGGATACATTAACTCATTGCTTGGCTTTGTCATTGGTATGGCTGGGTGGATTTATGTATTATATGAAATCTTCTCTGGTGAAGCTGGAAAAGCTGCAGCAAAAAGTGGAAACAAATCATTTTCAACTGCTTTCAGCGCATTAAGAATGATAGTTACTGTAGGTTGGGCAATTTACCCATTAGGTTATGTATTTGGTACCCTAACAGGTGGAGTAGATGCTGAATCACTAAACGTGATTTACAACTTAGCTGACTTTATCAACAAAATTGCATTTGGCCTAATTATTTGGGCTGCTGCAGTTGGTTCAGGCGGAAGAAAGTAAATATCTAAATAATATTTAATAGGGCAGGTATGTTTTTACATACTTGCCCTATTTTTTTTTGTCCTTATATATTAATCAATGCCAAAGATTACATACATAGAACACGGCGGTAAATCTCATACTATAGAAGTTTCAAATGGTTTAAGTGTGATGGAAGGAGCAGTCCAAAACAATATACCTGGAATAGACGCTGATTGTGGAGGCTCAATGGCATGTGCCACTTGCCACGTTTATGTCAAAGAAGAGTGGTTTAATAAACTACCAAAGAAAGAAGATGGGGAAGAAGATATGCTTGATATGGCATTTGAGCCAAAAAAAAATAGTAGATTAAGTTGCCAATTAATGGTTTCAGAACAGCTTGATGGACTGGTGGTTGATCTTCCAGAGAAGCAAGTTTAATGATCAAAACAGATGCATTAATAATAGGAGCAGGTCCTACAGGATTATTTACAGCACACCAATTAAAACTTATTGGTTTAAACTGCGAAATAGTTGATAATCTTGATAAAATTGGAGGGCAATGCATTGAACTTTATCCTGATAAACCAATTTATGATATCCCAGCAATACCCGAATGTACTGGTGAAGAATTAACAAATAATTTAATTAAACAGTTAAAACCTTTCGATATTAAATTTCATTTAAGCGAGAGAGTAGAGGAAGTAAAAAAAAATAATGAAAATTGGGTAGTAAAAACAAACAAAGGAACAGAATTTAGCATTCCGAATATAATAATAGCTGGAGGAGTTGGATCATTTGAGCCAAGAAAGTTTGCTCCTAAAGAATGTGAAAATTTTGAAAATAAATCAATATTTTATTCAATAAAAGACAAGTCTGTTTTTAAAGGCAAAACAGTGTCTATATTTGGAGGAGGTGATAGCGCTTTAGATTGGGCAATTGAATTGTCAAAAGATTCAAAAGTTAATTTAATTCATAGAAGAGATGAATTTAGAGGAGCACAAGCAACTGTAGACACAGTTAATGAGTTAGCAAAAGATGGTAAAGTAAACTTATTTACAAAATATCAACTTAAAAATGTCAATGGTAAAGAAAATTTGGAAAGCATTGATATAATTCATGATGACAAAGAGGTAAAAAATTTAAAAACAGATTTTGTACTAGGATTTTTTGGATTAAT
>CAZABF010000117.1:0-2125 GCA_964483495.1 uncultured Candidatus Pelagibacter sp.
TCTTTAAGAGCTAATTTTTTTTTCTTCAATGCTCTTAAACTAACCCAAGAATCTGAAGTTCTATCGTTTAGTCTTGTTTTTGTTATTTTTCTAATTTTGACGTCTACTTGTTTTTTTTCTTTTGATAGGTCTTTAATTAAAGACATGCTTAATTTATATCATAATTTAAAAAAAATTTTAATAGAAAAAAAAATTATTTTTCAATTTTACGTTTAAAAAATTGCAAAAGAACAGCTGATAGAACAATAGTGCCTCCTACCAAAACAACCAAAGGTGGAGTTTCGTTTATAAATAACCAAGCCCAAAAAGGTCCTAATACAGCTTCAATTAACATAATAATTCCAACTAATGCTGAAGGAGTAGTTTTTGCACCAATTGTAATAAATATAAATCCCAAACCTAGTTGAAAAAAACCTGCAATAAATCCTAAAAATATATCATGAGAAGAAATAATAATTTTTGATGAAAATAAATATCCTATTATAACAGCACCAATGCCAGCAATTAATTGAAGGGGTATCATATCTACACTAGGATATTTTCTTACAGTTAATATTAAAACAGCAAAAGAAATTGGCATAACAAATGCAGCAATATTTCCTAACATTTGGCCTGCTGTTAAGGAACTTCCAAGCATTAAAAAAATTCCAGCAAATGCAAGAAATATTGAAGCTAAAGTTAATTTAGATATTTTTTCTCTAAGAAATATATATCCAAATATAGCTAGAAAAATTGTTTGAGTTTGGATAATAAAATTAGCATTTGCTACGGTTGTATTATACATAGCAAAAACATAACCCGCATATCCACAAGATAAAATTATACCACCAAAAAACCCCGGTAAACCTATTTTATATATAGAACTAAAAAAATTTTTTTTATGATTTATTATTAAAAAAAATAAGACAACTATTGAGAAAAATACTGATCTCCAAAATAAAATTTGCCAAAGAGTTGCTCCTTCAAAAGACTTAACAATTAAACCACCAAAACTTAAAGCACATGCTCCTAAAAAAATCAAAAAAGGACCTGGAATCTTGTTTAAAAAATTCATCTTATTTGATTTAAAATATTTTTTGTTTCCATTTCGTATAGTTTATAAAGATTTTCTGCCTCGTCCAATTCAATTGATTTAAATTTGATCTTCGAGCCTGGTGGTAATTGAACCAATTTGTCATAATCTGAGCTTATAACAACGCCTATTTTTGGATAACCGCCAATTGTTCCATGATCGGAAAACATAATTATAGGATTTCCGTCTGCAGGTACCTGGATAACACCTTTGATTATCCCTTCGGACTTTATGTTTGTATCAATAATGTTTTCAATTTTAGGACCTTCTAGCCTCATCCCCATTCGATCAGTTAACTTTGTAACTTTAAACTCCTTTTCAAAAAAGAATTTTTTACCTTCGTCAGAAAAATAGTTAAAATTTGTTCCTTTGATAACTCTAATATATTCTATTTTAGAATTCATATATTCCAATTTTCTTTTTGAATTATGAGAGTGAGTATCTAAAATTTCAATTAATTGATCCTTTTCTATTTTTTTACCATCGTTAGCTCCAACATTTGCTTTTGTATTAGTAGAACAACTGCCCCATTGAAATTGAACTTCAAAATTTCCGCTAATGGCTAAATAACCATAAACAGATTTATTTGTAGAAAGTATGTCTAGCTGATCTCCTTCTTCTAAAGTATAATTTTCATAACAATTACCTTCTATTTGCTCCTCTTTTTTAATCAAATTGAAACTTACATTTCCTGTTATATTAAAATTAATTTTTTCACCTTTAAATTTTAATAGTGGCCCTTGATAAGCAAACTCAATTACAGGTGTATTTTCTTTGTTTCCAGCAATAGCATTGGCTAAAATAAAATTTCTATTATCCATTGCACCACTAAAAGGAATTCCAATATGATATAAGTTTTTTCTTCCCAGATCTTGAAAGGTGGTATTTATTCCAGGTCGTAATACTTCAAAATAATTTTTAGTCATAGTGCGTCTCATATTCTCCTTTTGAAATTTGATTAAAAATTACAGTGTCTCCTGGATTAATTAGATTTGGTCTTAACTCATTTGTCTTATCAAATACATTTATTGGGGTATTGCCAATAATATTCCA
>CAZABF010000118.1:0-2092 GCA_964483495.1 uncultured Candidatus Pelagibacter sp.
TAGCTTAATCTAACTAACATTTTTTTTTCTGAAAACCCAAAATCTGAACCTGGTAATAGAGCTACTCCTGTATCTTTTAAAATATTATTGCATAGTTCACTGGATGAAGAAAATTTCTTATTAATAAATTCGGGTAATAAATAAAATCCTCCTTGAGGTTTATTTATTAAAACATTGTTTGATTTTAAATTTTCATAAACATAATTTCCAACTGCTTTTAAAATATTTTTTGAATGATCAATATAATTCGTATGATCATTTTTATGTGCTGCAATTGCAGCATATTGAATTGGAGAACTTACGGATGTAAATGTTTCACTGGCCAAAACTTTAAGTTGGTTTGTAATTTCCGACAAACTACTCGGCAATACAAAATAACCTAATCTCCAGCCTCCGGCACCACACCATTTACTTAGGCCTGTACTTATAATTGTATTTTCTGGACAAAAATTTGAAATAGATTGGTACTTATTTTCAAAAGTTAGTTCTGAATAAATCTCATCAGATAAGAAATATAAATTATATTTTTCTGTTAATTTTGAAATTTCATTTAAATTTGTACATAGTTGACCCGAAGGATTGTTCGGAGAATTTAGAAACAATAAATATTTTTTTTTATTATCTTTTGAAATTACATCTTCTATTTCTTTAGCAGTTGGAAACCAATTATTTTCACTTTTTGTTTGTATCCATTTAATTTTATTTCTTCCTATAATTGCTTGAGGAGCATAAGAAACCCAACTAGGAGCCGGAAGTAATATCTCACCTTCAAATAAAACTTGTAATAAAAACATCAGTTCCTTTGATCCTGGTCCAACAATTACGTTATTACTTAAATATTTGTAATTTTTTTTTTTAGAAATATATTTTGCAATAGATTCCCTTAACTCTTCGAGTCCTTGCATTGGAAGATATTTATTTTGATGGGCATTATTTTTTAATTCATTAACTATATCTGTCGGTACTTTAAATGGAGATTGTCCAAAACCAAATTTAAATATTTTTTTTCCTTCGCTTTCTAATTTATTTGATATTTCATTAATAAGAAGCGTAGATGATGGTTTTAAATTTTTAATAATATCTTTGATCATTTTTTATATAATTATGATACTAAATAGAAATATAAGAGTATATGTAAAATAAATTTATATAAAAAACTAAAGGAAATTAAGAATGCCAAAAATAACACCACTGGGATTTGAGGTACAGTTTTGTAAAAAACTTAATCCAAAAATAACAGTTGTTGCAAGTTTTTATCCAAAAAAAAATAAAAATAATGAAGTAAAGGAAATAATATTATCCATGATAAAACCTACTAGATCAGAAGAAGGAAATGAGCTTTATAATTTTTATGAAGAAAAAAACAACGATGACAACTGCACATCTTTCCATCTATTTGAAATTTATAAAGATTCTAATGCTTTAGACTTTCATAGAAACACATCTCACTTTAAAAATTATAGATCTAAAATACAGGAATTGCTTGAAAAGCCTATTGAGGTAAAAGTTTTAAATTCAATTGACTCTATCTAAATTTATTTAATATCCTAGTTGTTTGTCTACTTGATTTAGTAATTCTTTCTTTTCAATAAATAGCTTTAAATTGTTAATGAATATATCAAGTGTTAATTCAACATAGTTTCCATCGTCGTCTGAAGATACATGTGGAGTGATGACTAAATTAGGAATACCCCAAAGCTTTGAATTCTTATCAATGGGTTCATGTGTAAAAACATCTAGTATTGCACCAGCAATTTCATTTTTTTCAAGTTTTTCACCTAATACATTGTAATCCATAACAGATTGTCTTCCTATATTTACAATTCCACAAGTTGGTTTAAGCATATCAAGTCTTTTCTTGTTAATTAGATTTTTAGTTTCAGGTGTTTCTGGAAGCGCTAAATATAAGAAATCAGCCTCAGGTAAAACAGTATCAATTTTATCTATCGTAACAACTTTTGAACAACCTTCAGCTTTTTTTCCTCTTTTGTTAACTCCAATAATATTCGCTCCCAATGCAGAAACATGTTTTGCCATTGATCCACCTAATGATCCTGTGCCAACGACAACTACTGTCTTTCCAGCAATTGGA
>CAZABF010000119.1:0-2078 GCA_964483495.1 uncultured Candidatus Pelagibacter sp.
ATATATCCACCAGTTGTGTGCAACACTCCCTTAGGTTTTCCTGTAGATCCAGATGTATATAAAATAAATAATGGATCTTCTGCATTCATTTCTTCAGGTTCACAGCTTGTTGATGCTTTTTTAGTTATATCGTGATACCAAACATCTCTACTATCATCCCAATTAATTCTATTTCCAGTTCGTTTTACTACAATACACTTTTTAACATTTGAGCAATTTAATAGAGCTTCATCTGTAATTGATTTTAATGGAATTGTTTTTCCACCTCTTAAACCTTCATCAGCTGTAATAACATAGTCTGATTTACAGTCATTTATTCTTCCAGCGATACTGTCTGAAGAAAATCCTCCAAAAATAATTGAATGAACAGCTCCTATTCTTGCACAAGCCAACATTGTATAAGCCAGCTCAGGTATCATTGTTAAATAAATTGTAACTCTATCTCCTTTTTTTACTCCTATCTCTTTTAATCCATTTGCTGCTTTTGAGACTTCTTGATGTAATTGTTTATAACTAATTTTTTTTTGTACCTTTGGATCGTCCCCAACCCATATTATTGCAGTTTTATCTTTGTTTCTCTTTAAATGACGGTCGATACAATTAGCTGAAGCATTTAAAGTTCCATCATAAAACCATTTAATGTGAACATCGGTCTTGCTGTATTTATAATCTTTAATTTTTGTGTATGGTTTGATCCAAGTAATTCTCTTACCTTCTTTTTTCCAAAAATTATCATTGTTTTTTAATGACTCAGAATATTTTTTTTCATATCCAGATTTATTTACTATAGCTTTTTTTATCCAATCACTTTTTGGCTTATAAATTAATTCTGTATTTTCAATTTTTTTAGATTTACTTTTTTTTAGTCTTTTTTTTCTTCTTTTTATATTCTTTCTTGAAGATTTCTTCTTTTTAATTTTTTTTCTTTTTTTCTTTTTTGGCATAAAGGTTTATTTTTTATCAATACTACTCATCTTCAAAATAATTTGCCAGCTTTTAGTATCTATAGGCATAACTGACAATCTGCTCTGTCTAATAAGAGGTAATTTGCTTAGATTGGGATTTTTTTTAATATTTTCTAAAGAAACAGGCTTATTCAAAGCTTTTTTAAACTTAACTTGAACAGCTACAAATTTTTTTTCTTTATCTGTTGGATCTATAAAGGCAGTTTTTATAACCTCTGTTATACCCACAATTTCTTTTCCAATATTTGAATGATAAAAAAAACAAAGATCACCCTTAGACATTTTTTTTAAATTATTTGCAGCCTGGTAGTTTCTAACTCCATCCCAGGCAGTTCCTTTTAAACCAGCTTTTTTTTGATCAGTAATAGACCAAACATTTGGCTCAGATTTCATTAACCAGTACTTCATCTAATTGTTTTTCCAGTGTTTACTTACTACATATTTTTTAATTAAATTATACACGCTCTAATTGTATTTTTATTTATATTTTTTTTATTAGTCTAGTTAAGTCAACAGTTTTTGGAACCAAAGTAAACGGTAATAAACTTTTAAGAATGTATATGAGTGGTATGCTAGTCTTGAGTGGAGAGTTGTGGAAACAAAAAAAAAATTATTTAAAAATTTAGGATTAGACAAGCTAGGGAAAATTGCTTCAAAATCTTTAAATGACACAAAACAATCTTTAAATAAAACCTTTCAAAATTTAAAAAAAAAGAGAGACGAAGAAATAGCTAAGAAAATTAAAAAAGAGAAAATTGAACAAGAAAAAATTAAGCAACAAAAAATAAAAGATGAACAAAAAAGATTAAAAGATTTGGAAATTCAAAGACGGAAAGAAGATGAACAAATATTAAAAAAAGAAAGAGAAAGAATAGATGCTACAGAAAAACTAAGATTAGAAAATGAAAAACAACAAAAAAAAAATGAAAAATATGCACAAAAAATTGAAGTTCAGAGACTAAAGGCAGAAGAACAAAAATTAAAAGATCAAGAAGAAAAAAAAATAAGGGAAGATGAAATAAAATTAAAAGAAGAGCAATTAAAGTTGCAATACCTAGAAAGACAAAGAGCTAGAGAAGAAAAAAAAATAAGGGAAGATGAACAACAAAGATT
>CAZABF010000120.1:0-2056 GCA_964483495.1 uncultured Candidatus Pelagibacter sp.
CCTGTTTCTTCTTCTAATTGTTTGTAAAGATTTGTAGAGTGTAAATGAACTTTTGCTAAATTATAACTTCCAACCATATGAGGACATTGTCCTGCAGCATGCCAAGTAGATCCAGAGGTAAGCTCACCTTTTTCGATTAAAACTACATCTTTCCATCCTTCTTTAGTTAAATGATATAATAAACTTACACCCAATATGCCACCACCTACTATAACTAGCTTTGCTTGAGATTGAATTCTTTCCATGAATATTGTTATTCTAATTTAAATTGCTTTTGCGAAAGAATTATTTAAATTTATGCTTTAATCAAGATAAATAAAATAGTATGTGAAGCTTGACATGTATCAATTAAGCAAAAAAGAATTCAAATATTATGCTAATTTTTTAAACCAATTAGCAAAAGATTTAACAAGGTTTTACAACTTAAAGTTAAACAAATCTTTTAAGGCAATAAACAAAAGCAGAAATAAGGGTTATGATCCAGTGACCAAAGCCGATAGAGCTTTTGAAAAATTTATAAGATCTAAAATTCAAAAGAAATTCCCAAAACATGAAATTATAGGTGAAGAATTTGGTCATAAAAAATCTAAAAGTGATTTTACTTGGGTAATTGATCCAATTGACGGAACTAGATCATTTATAATTGGTAACCCCACATGGAGTAATTTAATTGCTTTAAATTATAAAGGAAATCCAATGGTTGGCTTAGCAAATTTTCCAAAATTAAATAAGTACTATTTAAATATTTCAAAAAATATTGCTTACGTAGTTGAGAACGGTAAAAAAATAAAGTTATCAGTAAATAAAAAAGTTACTTTTAAAAATGTTAAAGTTGCAGGAGCTTTTCATGGTTGGCTTTCATTAAAAAAACAAAACAAAATTTCTAAAGTTTTAAAACTTATGCAATTCCCATGTTTTGACGCATTAAGCTATGCTCATTTCTGTGAAGGAAAAATCGATGTAGTGATGCAATGTCAAAATAAAATATGGGATATACATGCTTTAATTCCCATAATTTCAGCAGCAGGTGGAATAGCTACTAACTGGAAAAATGGAAACGCTAAACACGGAGGTAGTGTTTTAATTTCTGCTAACAAAACTATACATAAAAAAATGTTAAAACTCTTAAGACCTGCACTTTAATAAATGAAAATAATTGTTTTACAACACATCAGCATTGAAGATCCTGGATATATAAAAGATTTAATGATTAAAGATGGTGTAGAGTTAACCACCATTGAGTTAGATGAAGGTCAAAAAATACCTTCCGATCTATCAAAGTTTGATGCAATGTTTTGTATGGGTGGTCCAATGGATACTTGGATGGAAAAAGATTTTCCTTGGTTGATTGAAGAAAAAAAGGCAATTAATGAATTTGTTGTTTTTTTAAAAAAACCTTATTTGGGTTTTTGTTTAGGATGCCAATTATTAGGAGAGGTTACAGGAGGAAAAGTAGTAAAATCAAAAAATCCAGAAATTGGAATGTTAAATATAAATTTTTCTGAAAATAAAAAAAATGATTTATTGTTTTCTAAATTTCCAGAAAAAATTACATCTCTACAATGGCACTCTTATGAAGTTCAAGGCTTAGAAAAAAATAAGGATATAACTTTAATAGCTTCATCACCGGAAACAAAATATCAGATTTTCAAGTATAAAAATCATGCTTATGGAATTCAATTTCACATAGAAGTTAAAAAAACAACAGTAGGTGAGTGGGGATGTGTTCCAGAATACAAGTCTGCTTTAGAAAAAGAGCTAGGAGAAGGAGCATTAGACAAATTTGAGAAAGATTCCCAAGCTCATATGCTCAGTATGAACGAATATTCTAAAATTCTGTATGAAAATTTCAAAAAATTAGTGCAATAATTCTTCTTTAGTTTCTCTAATTATTGAGCTAAATTTTTGAATTAATTAATTAATTAGGAGGGGAAATGAAGTTAAAAAATTTATTTAAATTTTTACTTACAATTACGTTCGTTGTAGTTTCTTCAGCATCTTGGGCAAATAATACAATTAAGTGGTCAATGAAAGGCGATAGCTTAACACTTGATCC
>CAZABF010000121.1:0-1987 GCA_964483495.1 uncultured Candidatus Pelagibacter sp.
AAGACATATTGCAAAAATTAAACCTGAATATTTAGAAACTTTAAAAGGTAAAAAAGATGGAAAATTAATTTTAGTTACAGCCATCACTCCCACTCCTGCTGGAGAAGGAAAAACAACAACTTCTGTTGGATTGTGTGATGGTTTAAATAAAATTGGAAAAAAATCAATAGTATGTTTGAGAGAGCCTAGTTTAGGTCCGTCTTTTGGAATGAAAGGTGGTGCAGCTGGTGGGGGATATGCTCAGGTAGTTCCAATGGAACAAATTAACTTACATTTTACAGGAGACTTTCATGCAATTACATCAGCGCATAATCTTTTATCAGCTTTAATTGATAACCATATTTATTGGGGAAATAAATTAAATATTGATGTTAGAAGAATTGTTTGGAAAAGAGTAATGGATATGAATGATCGTTCATTAAGATCTATAAATGTAAGCTTAGGTGGTATAGCAAATGGTTATCCTAGAGAAGACGGTTTTGATATTACAGTAGCTTCAGAGATAATGGCAATCTTCTGTTTATCAAACGATCTAAAAGATTTAGAAAATAGAATTGGAAATATCACAATTGGATATACAAGAGATAGGGAACCAATTTATGCAAAAGACTTGAAGGCACAAGGGCCAATGACAGTTCTATTAAAAGAAGCAATTAGACCTAACATAACTCAAACACTAGAAAATAACCCTGCAATTATACATGGGGGTCCCTTTGCAAACATTGCTCATGGTTGCAACTCTGTTATTGCTACTAAAGCTGGATTAAAGTTATCTGATTATGTTGTAACAGAAGCAGGATTTGGAGCTGATCTAGGTGCTGAAAAATTTTTAGATATAAAATGTAGAAAATCAGGATTAAAACCTGATTGTGTTGTGGTTGTTGCCACAATCAGAGCATTAAAAATGCATGGCGGAATTTCAAAAGAAGATCTTAAAAAAGAAAATGTAAATGCTCTAAAAAAAGGTTTAATA
This sequence comes from uncultured Candidatus Pelagibacter sp., assembly GCA_964483495.1. Taxonomy (GTDB): domain Bacteria; phylum Pseudomonadota; class Alphaproteobacteria; order Pelagibacterales; family Pelagibacteraceae; genus Pelagibacter. Next base: position 974 of record CAZABF010000121.1, read on the forward strand.
AATCTAGAAAGACATGTTAATAACATTAAAAAATTTAACTTACCCGTTGTAGTAGCGGTAAATCATTTTATTACTGACACTGACAAAGAAGTAAATGCTTTAATAGATTTTTGTAAAAAGTTTGGTGTTAAAACATCTTTATGTACCCATTGGTCAAATGGTGGAGAAGGAACTAAAGACCTTGCAAAAAATGTTACTGAAATATGTGATAATAATAAAAATAAATTTAAATTCTTATATGAAAACAAAGCACGTTTGTTTAAAAAGATAGAAACTATTGCTCAAGAAATTTATCATGCTAGCGAAGTAGTTGCTGATACAAAGATAAGAGATCAATTAAAAGATTTTGAATCAAAAGGATATGGAAATCTTCCAATATGTATTGCTAAAACACAGTACAGTTTCTCTACAGATCCTAATTTAAAGGGCGCTCCTACAGGCCACGTGCTTCCAATAAGAGAAGTTAGACTTTCTTCAGGAGCTGAATTCGTTGTTGTTATATGTGGTGCGATAATGACTATGCCTGGTCTTCCTAGAGTTCCTTCTGCTGACTTTATTAAGCTCGATTCTAATGGAGAAATTGAAGGATTATTTTAGTTAAGCAACTTTTAAATAATTTAACCAGTTTCTTAATTCTAACATCCTAGAATCTTTTTCTGAAATTTTAATTTCTTTTTCAATAAATTTAATATGGTTTTGAATTTCTTCTTCATCTTTAAAACATTTTCTATCATTTATTAGTTTATCTTTTCTAAAGTTAATTAATGTAATCATTTTATGATAAGTAATTTCGGGATGATATTGTAACCCCCATATATCACTTATTCCAGATTTAAAGTGAACACTTTGTATTTTGTTAATTTTGTTTGATGCCAAGTTAATAGCTCCTTCCGGAAGAGTGGCTACTTCATCAAAATTAAAAGCTGGTGAGTTAAATTTTTTATTTTTTGATATATATAATGGATGATTTTCTCCATTTTCATTAATTTCAATATCATTTGCAATTCCTATATG
>CAZABF010000122.1:0-1978 GCA_964483495.1 uncultured Candidatus Pelagibacter sp.
ATTAGACCACAAACAAATCCAAATTTTACAAGGTTCAACGTTTTTTTAAGAGATAAATTTTCATGTCAATATTGTGGAGATAAAAAAGAATTAACATTTGATCACTTACTTCCAAGATCAAAAGGTGGAAAAACTGACTGGGATAACGTAGTAACTGCCTGCTCAGTTTGCAATGTCCAAAAAGGAGGACGATTACTTAAATTTTCTGGAATGACTTTAAATCAGAAGCCATATCAGCCAACAACAGAAGACCTGCATAAGAATGGAAAAAATTTTCCTCCAAACTTTTTACATAAAAGCTGGATAGATTATTTATATTGGGACGTAGAGTTAGAGTCTTAATTAAATTTTTTCTGATATATTAATTGCAATTTTAGATCCAGTTTTAATAATTTTGTCCATTATTGAATAAAAGCCCTCTTTAGTTGCTCCTTCTTCATAAGCAATATCTTTATGATGAAGCTCATCGTTTCTAAATTTAATTATTTTATTTTTAAGTTCTTTTTCATCATTTTTTAATTGATTTATTTGATTTTGATAGTGCTTATCAATTACTTCTTCCACAGATGCAGTACATAGCATGGCTGCTTTTTTTCCTATTAAAGTAGATCCAAAGCCAAGTCCAACACCCAATAAATCCCATAATGGTAAAAATTTTGTAGGTTTAATATTTCTTTTTTTAATTTCATTTTCGAAATAATCACAATGTTCTCTCTCATGAGTCTGCATTTCTTCAATTTTTTTTTTTAATTCATCATTTTTTACTATTGTATTTAAAGCTAAAAGTTGTCCTTCGTAAATTTTAATCGCTCCTCTTTCACCAGCATGATCAACTCTAATAAATTCTTCTATTTTATTTTTATTTGTTTTTTTCATTTTTTATTACTTTTAAAATCAATATAAAAATTATAAACGATAACAAAAAGTTTATTGTCGCAAGAGATAATCCAAAAATTCTAAAATCAACATTTTTACAACTATTTACCTCTGAATTTAGTAATTTTAGTAGTTCGTTTTTATCTATAATATTTATTGAGCTTCCTGTGCATCCTGAAAATTCTTTAAATATTTCTTGTTCTATTCCAAAATGATATCCAGAAAGTAATAAACTTGAAAAAAAAATTAATAACAATGCATATAACCAAATCAGATTTTTAGAGTAACTTATTCCCAAGAAAGTTAAAAAAATTGCAATTAAATATGGTATTCTTTGGTAAATGCATAATTTGCAAGGCTGATAACCTAAAAAAAATTCTATATACAAAGCTATCAATAATGAAAGCAAAGAAATAATGAAAATAATTGTATAAAATTTTTTTATTTCAAAAATTTTATTCATAAATTTACGCTAAAAAATTAGTTAAAAATTTATAAATCAAATAAGCAAAAATTATTATAATTATAGAAGCAATTATAGATATTTTTAATAGCTTCTTTTCAATTAATAACTTCATTGCTGGACCAAAATTTCCAATTAAAAATGCAATTAAGAAAAATCTTAAGCCTCTTGTTAAAAAAGAAACAATAACAAAATATGCTAAATTAAAATGTACAAATCCACTGCTAATGGTTAAGAGTTTAAAAGGTACAGGAGAAAATCCGGCTATTGTCAGCAAAGTTATCCACGTAATTGTTCCGCCATCTGATGAAATTTTATTTTTCCAAAAAGATGGTTCTACACCATAAAATTCAAAAATCTTTATCCCTATTTCACTGAAAAAAACATAACCAATAAAATATCCTAAACAAGCTCCAAGAACAGAACCTATCGTTGCAATCATGGCAATTTTTATCCATTCTTGTCTTTTTGCTATAGTCATAGGAATAATTATTACATCGGGAGGTATTGGAAATATAAAACTTTCTATAAATGAAAAAAAACCTAAAAAAATTTTTGAATTTTTATGGCCCGCTAATTTAATTGATTTTAAATAAAGTTCTTTAAGCATATTTTCTTTTAATACAATAATTCTTCTTA
>CAZABF010000123.1:0-1976 GCA_964483495.1 uncultured Candidatus Pelagibacter sp.
TTGAAAAATGGCCAAAATGGGAAAAAAATATTTTAAATATATATGGAGAAAAGTTTAGCGGCAAAACTCATCTTTCAAATATTTTTTTAAATAAAAATAAAGGATTTAAAATAAATGAAAAGGAAATTAATGAAATTGCTTATAAAAAATTTAAGCTTTATGAAAATATTATAATTGACGATTTTGACAATAAGTGTGATGAAAAACTTATGTATTCAATATTTAATTTGATTGATCAGAGCAATAAATATTTAATAATTAATTCAATACATCCAATTAACGAAATTAATTTTAATTTAAGCGACTTAAAATCAAGATCAAAAAACTGCCTTTTTGCAAAGATTGAAAATCCAGACGATGAACTAATGTTCGCAATTATACTAAAAAGTTTTTCTGATAGACAAATTCTAATTGATAGAAAACTTATTGATTTCATAATTAAAAGAATAGACAGATCATATGGTAAAATTGCTGATTTTATATATAAAGTTGATGAGCTGAGTTTAAAAAAAAAGAAAGCAATAAATTTAAAAATAATTAAGCAAATTTTATAGGCAAAATTTTGAATAAATATAGAACTCATAATTGTGGCGAACTAAACATTAAAGACAAAAATAAAAAGATATCTTTAAGTGGATGGATTAATAAAAAAAGGGATCATGGAAATTTATTATTTTTAGATTTAAGAGACAATTATGGAGTAACCCAATGTGTAATTGAAAATAGTCATAAAAATTTTAAAGAGTTAGAAAAACTTCCTTTTGAAACAGTTTTAAAAATAGATGGCAATGTTCTAGAAAGAACAAAAGATACTTTAAACAAAGAATTGAATACAGGGGAAATTGAAATATCAATAATTTCTTATGAAATTTTAGGAACCACAAAAGAATTGCCGATGCCAGTTTTTTCAGATCAAGAATACTCTGAAGAAATTAGGTTAAAATACAGATTTTTAGACTTAAGAAGAAAAAAAATACATAAAAATATAATTTTAAGATCTAAAGTTATTTCATTTATTAGATCAGAAATGGAAAAACTTGGTTTTTTAGAATTTCAAACACCTATTTTAACATCATCAAGTCCAGAAGGTGCTAGAGATTTTTTGGTTCCAAGCAGATTGAACCCAGGAAAATTTTATGCACTACCTCAAGCTCCACAACAATTCAAACAACTGATAATGGTTTCGGGTTTTGATAGATACTTTCAAATAGCCCCTTGTTTTAGAGATGAAGATGCTAGAGCGGATAGAAGTCCAGGAGAATTTTACCAACTTGATTTAGAAATGTCTTTTGTAGAACAAGAAGATGTTTTTGAAGTAGTAGAAAAACTAATGTTAAATGTTTTTAAAAAATTTTCAGACAAAAAAATGCTTTATGATAAATTTCCAAAAATAACTTACTCTGATGCAATGATTAAATATGGTACGGATAAACCTGATTTAAGAAACCCTATAATTATAAATGAATTTACAGAAATTTTTAAAAGAGACGATGTAAATTTTGAAATTTTTAAAAAATTAGTAAACAAAGAATGTATTGTTAGAGGGATAATTGCAAAAAACACTAAGGATAAACCTAGAAGTTTTTTTGATAGTATTGACAAATGGGCAAAAGATCAGGGAGCTTCTGGATTAGCATATTTTACAATTGAAAAAGAAACCGAAATAAAAGGAAAAGGACCAGTAGGTAAATTTTTTAGCTCAGATTCAATCAAGGAAATTATGAAAATATCAAATGCTGAAGTAGGTGACAGTATTTTTTTAGCATGTGGAAAAAAAAGTGAAGTAGAAAATATACTTTCATTGGCCAGAGAAAAAATTGCAAATGAATTAAAACTTATAAATCATGATTCTTTTGCATTTTGCTGGATTGTTGATTACCCAATGTTTGAGGAAGATGAAAAAACTAAAAAAATTATCTTTAGTCACAATCCTTTTTCCATGCCTCAAGGAAATATAAAAAAACTTGATTTATCAA
>CAZABF010000124.1:0-1955 GCA_964483495.1 uncultured Candidatus Pelagibacter sp.
GTTATTTTTTAACAAAAAATATTAAAAAAAATATAAATAAAGTAACTAAATTTATCGAAAAGCCAAAAAAAGCAAAAGCTAAACAAGTTATCAGAAATAAGGGTTATTGGAATTCAGGAATGTTTTATTCAAGAAAAGATTCAATAATTAATAATTTTAAAAAATATCAGAACAAAACTTACAGAAATTGTATAGAAGCTGTTAATAAAGCTAAATATAAAAATAATACTTATTATTTGAACAAAAAATCATTTGTTAAAACAGTAGGAAAATCATTTGATTATGCAATCTTAGAAAAAACAAAAAAAATTAACGCTATTAAGTTAGATATACCTTGGTCTGACCTTGGTAGTTGGAAAGAAATTTCTAAAATTTATAAAAATAATAAAAATAAATATTTTAATAAAAAGAATGTCTATTATAGACCTTGGGGCAGATATGTTAATTTATTTGAAGGAAAAAATTTCCTTGTAAAGGAACTTACTATTAATTCAAAGTCTTCTATTAGCTTGCAAAAACACCATCATAGATCTGAACATTGGATGGTAACACAAGGCAAACCTGAAATTACTATAAATAAAAAAAAATTTTTTAAAAAACCTGAAGAAAATGTTTTTATTCCATCTGGAGCAAAACATAGAATTGAAAATCACTTTAATAAATCAGTTAAAATAATTGAAATTCAAACTGGCTCCATATTAAAAGAAACTGATATTACACGATTTGACGATATTTACGGTAGAATAAAATAATTTTTTACATACAAAATTGATGGATAATAATGTTTTTTTTCTAGTTCTTTTGGCAACTGTTATGCATGCAGTTTGGAATGGTATGGTTAAAAAACATCCCGATAAAGTTGTTGCTGTTTCAGGCATTGTTTTTGGCCATGTGCCTTGTTCAATTGCTGCTATTATATTATTACCAATGCCTTCTGCAGAAAGCATTCCCTATATCATAGCAAGTATACTTATTCATCAGGGATACCAATGGTTCTTATTGAGTTCATATAAAATTGGAGATTTAACAAAAGTATATCCTATTGCCCGAGGATCAGGACCTCTTGTAGCAACAATAATTTCTATTTTATTATTAGGATTAATTCTAAAAAATTTAATAATTTTATCAATTTTATTTATTTGCCTTGGCATAATTATTCTTGGGATATTTGATAAAAAAAATAAAAATAATTCTAAGATTATTCAATATTCATTGTTTACGGGTTTTTTTATAGGACTTTATTCTTTAGTTGATGGGTATGGTGCCAGAGTAAGTTTGTCAGCAATTTCATATATTAGTTGGTCATTTCTAATAAATGCATTCGTATTTCCAATAGTTTTAAGTTTTAAAAATCAAAAAAATGTATTCAAAAGAGTAATGAACAAAGGAAAACAAATATTTTGGATTGGTGGAACATTATCTTATGCAATTTATATTATTGTTGTATGGGGGTTTACAAAAGCTCCAATCCCAATGGTTGGAGCTTTAAGAGAAACTAGTATATTTTTCTCAATATTTATTGGTTATTTTTTTTTAAAAGAAAAGATTACTACAACAAAAATATTTTCAATTATATTAATACTTGTTGGAGTTATAGGTTTAAAATTATTTTAAAATAATCCATGTGGAATAATTATATAGTGAATAGCAAGCACTATTCCAACAGATACACTTAATCCAAATATCATTTTAATGAAATCTTTTCCAATTAATGGGAAAACATATTTAAATTTATAATCTTTATTCATTGTAGAAATAGCCAACTCTCTTCCACATAATAGACCAACAAACACCCATGTAGTTGACATAGGTAGATCGTTTAATTCTTTAAAATAATAAAGTACAACAGCATATATAACATTAATAATAGTAGCAGACCTTGCGTACCTGGTTCCTGTTTTGTCTAAAACAACTTTTTGAATTCTTCCACCATGAATTTTAAAAATATAAAATAA
>CAZABF010000125.1:0-1949 GCA_964483495.1 uncultured Candidatus Pelagibacter sp.
AATATATGCAATATGAAGTTATATGGATAACAATATTCGTAATGGGAATGTTGGGTCTTTTGTTTGATGTTACAATTAGAAAAATAATAGATAAAACTATTCCTTGGCGTGGCAAAGGTTAAAAGTGAAGCAAAAGATTTTAAAAAATAAAATCATAAAAATATTTAAAAACCACAAACTAAGCAGATCACATGCTTTGGTATGTGCTAACGCTCTAATTAATGCGGAGTTAGTTGGTGCTCCAACTCATGGTTTGTCCAGATTAAAAATGTACTGTGACCGAATAAACAAAAAAGTAATTAATCCAAAACCAAAAATTAAAATTAAAAAAATTTCTCAATCTATTTCACAAATTGATGCAAATAACAGTATCGGCTTTGTTGCTGCTGATATTGGAATAAATCAAGCAATTAAAAATGCAAAAAAAACAGGAATAGGTTTGGTTGGTATTAAAAATAGTGGTCACTATGGTCTTTCTGGTTATTACGCTGAACAGGCTGTTAAGAAAAATTTAATAGTTTTTTGTTTTACAAATGCGCCCCCTGCAATAGCACCCCATGGAGCAAGAAAAAGTTTATTTGGAACAAATCCAATTTGTTTTGGCACACCAACAACATCGAAAGTTCCTTTTATTTTAGATACATCAGTCTCTATGATTAATAGAGGAAAAATAAGAGTTGCTGCTAAAACTGGAAAAAAAATACCAGAAGGAGTTGCTCTAGATAAGTTTGGTAAACCAACCACAGATGCAAAGAAAGCATTAGCAGGTGTTCAATTGCCAATAGCAGGCTTTAGAGGTTCGGGACTTGCGTGGATGGTCGATATATTAAGCGGTGTCTTTACTGGTGGTAATCATGGCGGAAAAGTAAAAGATCCTTTTGACGACTTTTCAGGTCCTCAAAACATTGGTCATTTATTTTTTGTTATAAAACCTAATCTTTTTGTTGGAAATTATAGTCAAAGAATTAAAGAAAATATTAAAAGAATAAAAAGATTACCTAAAATAAAAGGTGTAAAAGAAATTTTATATCCTGGTCAAAGTAAGCAACGAAGATATAAAAAAAATCTTAACAAACAGATTAATATTCCAGCAAATATTGCTGAGGATCTAAAAAAATTAAATGCTTAATAAAGAAGTTTTAACCAATATTTTTAAAAAATTGTTGGAAGAAGCAAAAAATTCTTATGATGATTTTAATTCTGCTGATGGAAAAATAGGCGATGGTGATCTAGGAGTTACAATCTTGCATGGGTTGGAAGAAGTAAATAATAATATTAGTAAATTTAGTGATGATATGGGTGCAAATTTTATGATTTGTTCACAAGCTTTTGTTAAAAAATCTGGGTCTAGTTTTGGAACATTAATTGCTTTTTCATTTATGAATATTTCAAAAAATTTAAAAGGAAAAACTGAGTGCGATCATGATGATATTATAATAATTTTTGAAACAGCTTTAAAAACAATACTTGAAAGAGGAAAAGCTAACCTTGGAGATAAAACTATTGCAGATAGTTTAAATTTAATAATAAAAAATCTTAGAGATAATAACAATTACTCAGATATATTTAAATCAGCCACAAAAGAAGCTTTAGAGAATTTTAAAGGAAAAAAAATAAAAATTGGCAGAGCAAGAATGTTTGAGGATAAAACAAAAAATTTAGACGATCCTGGTATGTTTGCTTTAAATAAATTAACTCAAGTTTTTTAACCAGTTAACCCCCGTTACATGCATTCTTACAGCATGCATTAAAATGCATGCACGAAAGTTTTGGCTTGTCGTTGCTAAGCGCTACCGCCAAGCCACCCATCCTACTATGCTAGCGCTACTTCGTAGGATTTTCTGCCCGGTAAGCTTGTAACCTGCGACTTCGCCGCGGCCTTTCCTTACCTGGTCAGTTAAGAGTTGCCTCTTAATTATTTTCATTAAATCATAAATAAATAATTAATG
>CAZABF010000126.1:0-1943 GCA_964483495.1 uncultured Candidatus Pelagibacter sp.
GATGCTTACGTTTCTTATACACAAAGAGGAAGTCATGATGTTGTTGAAGGAACTTTGAAAGCAATATTAGAGCTCTACCCTATTTTTAGTAGAATGAAAATGTTGAGACAATGGGGAGGAATTGTAGATATTTGTCCAGATGCAAGCCCAATTATTAGCAAAACACATATTAAAGGATTATATTTTAATTGTGGTTGGGGAACCGGAGGATTTAAGGCTACACCAGGTTCAGGCGATGTATTTGCGCACACTATAGCTAACAATGAACCTCATAAATTAAATGCTGATTATAATATCAATAGATTTGTAAGTGGTAACCTGGTTGATGAACATGGAGCAGCTGCTGTAGCGCACTAATGTTTTTAATTAATTGTCCATATTGCGGTGAAAGAGATCAAAGTGAATTTTCTGCTGGAGGAGAGGCTCATATAGTAAGACCAAAAGAACCAACTGAATTAAGCGATGATCAATGGGCAGAATTTTTGTTTATGAGAAAAAACATTAATGGAGTTCAGTTTGAAAGATGGAACCATGCTCACGGATGTAGAAAATGGTTCAATATGGTTAGAGATACATCAAATGATAAAATTCATGCTGTATATAAAATGGATGAAAAACCTCCTACAAAATAATGAGCAAAAACTTAAGAATAGCAAATAACAAGTTTATTGATCAAACATCTAGAATATCTTTTAAGTTTGATGGCAAAACTTTATATGGTTTTAAAGGAGATACTTTGGCTTCAGCATTACTTGCTAATAATATTCATCTTGTTGGAAGAAGTTTCAAATATCATCGTCCAAGAGGAATAATGACATGTGGATCTGAAGAACCTAATGCAATTGTCCAAGTTGGAAATGATCCCTCTTTAACCGAGCCAAATGTTAGAGCCACTGAAATGGAATTGTATGAAGGATTAGAAGTATCAAGTCAAAACTGTTGGCCTAGTCTTAATATTGATATTGGCGCAATAAACAATTTTTTCTCACATCTTATGCCGTCTGGCTTTTATTACAAAACATTTATGTGGCCAGCTAACTTTTGGGAAAAATATGAATATTTTATAAGAAAATCTGCAGGATTGGGAAGATCGCCAACAAAACCAGATAAAGATATTTATGATCATAGATATTTACACTGTGATGTTTTAATAGTTGGTGGAGGTATATCAGGAATAATTGCTGCCAAGATTGCTGCACAAAACAACCTAAATACAGTTATATTAACTGATGATAATCACCTAGGTGGAAGTACTATTTTTCAAGAAAACAATTGTTATAAAATAAATAACTCTTATTCAAATGAATGGTTAAAAAAAGAAATTGAAAATTTAAATTCTTATAAAAATCTAACTATAAAAAATAGAACAACATTAGCTGCGTATCATAGTTACAACTATCTATTAGCAAGAGAAGATTTAACTGACCACTTAACTTTAAATGAAAAGAAAGATAAAGTTCGTCAAAGACTTTGGAAAATTAGAGCAAAAAAAGTAGTTATAGCTACTGGTGCTATAGAAAGACCATTGATTTTTAATAATAATGATAGACCTGGCGTTATTCTTTCATCATCTATTAAAAAATACATAGACTATTACGGTGTTAAATGTGGTCAAAAAATATCTTTATTTACAAATAATGACACAGCTTATGAAACTGCTATTTCTTTAAGTAATAATGGTGTTACTGTTAATTCAGTAATTGATATAAGAGATAAATCAAATTCATCAATTGTTAAACAAGCTGAAAAATTAGGTATTAAAATACATTGGAAACATACCGTTGTTAATACAAATGGTTATAAAAGAATTAACTCAATTGAATTAATGAAATTGTCTGACGATGGAACTGATGTTGTTGGTAATAAATTAAAAGAAGAGTGTGATTGTCTGGCTATTTCTGGAGGCTGGACACCAAGAGTACATTTATTTACTCAATCTGGCG
>CAZABF010000127.1:0-1931 GCA_964483495.1 uncultured Candidatus Pelagibacter sp.
TATTCCAGCAATAATCCAAGTAATTAATACAACTCTTTTTGGATCTATTCCTGATAATAGTGCTAAATCTTCATTGTCTGAATAAGCTCGCATACTTGTTCCAGTTTTAGTTCTGTTTAAAAACCAAAACATTATGGAAACTACAATCATAGTAACAACTAATGTTATTGCTTGCGTAGATTTAATGGTTAATCCCTCATTAAATCCTGTCATTTCTTTAAATTCTGATGCTTTTAAAATAAATTTTTGACCATCAAGAAAAGTTCGATCTGCAGGTCCAATAATTATCCTTATAATTGCTTGAGTAACAAACATTACTCCAACACTTACCATTGCTAGCTGTACTGGTGGACTTTTTTTAATTCGATAATATTCAAATACAAATTTATCTATCGATAACATGTATAAAATCATCATAAAAGTTGCAAAAGGAATTGTAATTAAAGCTGTTGGAAATATTCCAAGATTTATACCAAGTGATTGAAAATAATATGTAAGAAGAACTGCAAACATAGTTCCAAATGACATCATGTCTCCAGTTGCAAAGTTTGCAAATCTTAATATTCCATAGATTAATGTTACAAAAATTGCTCCAAGTGCTAATTGTGATCCATAGGTTAAGGCAGGTACTATTGTATAATTTAATAATACTAAAATTGCATTTATAAAATCCATTTAAGCTCCTAAAAATGATCTTCTAACTTCAGGATCATTAAGTAATTCATTTCCAGATCCTTCAAATTTATTTTCACCTGTAACCAATACATATCCCCTGTCAGAAATACTCAATGCTTGTTTAGCATTTTGCTCTACCATTATGATTGCAACATTAGTTTCTTTAACTTTAATTATATGGTCAAATAATTCATCCATTACTATTGGAGAAACTCCAGCAGTGGGTTCATCTAACATTAAAACAGAAGGCCTAATCATCAATGCTCTTCCAAGAGCTGCCTGCTGTCTTTGTCCTCCAGATAATTGGCCAACTTTTTGTGATCTCTTTTCATTTAAAATTGGAAATAATTTGTAAATCTCTTCAATAACTTTATTAATGTCGTCTTCTCGTAAAAAAGCTCCAACTTCTAAATTTTCTCTTACAGTCAAATCAGCAAATACATTTCTAGTTTGTGGAACAAATGATATGCCTGCTTTAACTCTATCTTGTGGAGACAAACTAGAAATATCTTCTCCATCCATTAAAACAGATCCTGATTTAAGATTGAGCAGTCCAAGCATAGCTTTCATTGCTGTAGATTTACCAGCACCATTAGGTCCAAGTATTGCAACTATCTCTCCTCTATCAGCATTTATTGAACATGAATTTATAATATCTGGTCCATTACCATATCCTGCTGTCATTTTATTGCCTTCAAAAAAAGCCATCAGTTTTTTTCTCCTGTATTTGTACTTCCGCGACCTAAATAACTTTCAATAACTTTTTCATTTTTCTTAACTTCTTCCGGAGTTCCTTCAAATAATACTGAGCCTTCAGCCATAACAATTACTGGATCGCACATTCTACTTATAAAATCCATATCATGTTCAATCATACAAAATGTATAGCCCTTCTCTTTATTTAATCTCAAAATGGCAGTTCCAATATCTTTTAACAATGTTCTGTTAACTCCTGCTCCAACTTCATCAAGCAAAACAATTTTTGCATCAACCATCATGGTTCTTCCTAGTTCAAGCAATTTTTTTTGACCACCAGATAAATTTCCAGCTAATTCATTTGATAAGTGTTTCAAATTTAAAAAATCAATAACTTCATAGGCTTTTTGCTTTACATTTTCTTCTTCTTGTTTGACTAATTTTGGTTTTAATAATGCTGTCATTAGTTTTTCACCAGATTGATTACCTGGAACCATCATTAAATTTTCTAAAACAGTTAAATTTGTAAATTCATGAGCAATTTGAAAGGTTCTTAGTAT
>CAZABF010000128.1:0-1922 GCA_964483495.1 uncultured Candidatus Pelagibacter sp.
GTTGGTTTTTTATTATCCCATTGATATGACATTATTTTATATCCTGTACAATTTTAGGTGCCCATAGCTTAGCATCTTGTGTGGTCACGTGAAAATTGTATTTTTCTGGTTTTACAAACATTTGATTTGTATCTTCAAATCTTCCTTCTTTAATTGTATCAACCCAAACAATATAATCAGCTGGAAACAATTTTCTTGCTTCTGGTGTTGGACAAATAAAATCAGCAATCACATTATTTCCTTCACTTTTTATTTTAAGTGCTGCTTCTGCCATTCTTTTAGATTGCCTTGTTCTACCTTCTTCTGAAAAATCCCAATCATTTGCGGCACTCCTTATTTCATCAGCATTCAATCTTTTTGAATTAATTAAAGTAGCTAATTCATTGGCCAAAGTTGTTTTGCCAGCCCCCGGCAGACCCATAATTAAAATAATTTTCATTTTATATATCCTTACATATTCTTAATGAATCGTAAATAGCGGCATGAATATTTCTACTAGATACTGCGTCACCGACCCTATAAAGAAAATAATCTCCCTTATCATTTTTATTTATTTCTTTATTCATTCCTCTAATTAATGATTTGTAATCAACTTCGCCTAAATTTTTTGAATTTGCTTTTAGTTTAAAGTACAATTCTTCTAAAGGCAAAGTTCCATGTTCTACAATTACCTGGGATGTTTCTTTTTCAAAAGTTTTATCAGAATAATCTGAACTAACGACAACTCCCAGCTGAAAAAGATTAAGATTCTAATAAAAAAACTGCGTAATATTTTTTTGGATCTGTCCAATATTTTTTTAAATTCCAACCAGCAGATCTTATTATATTTTTAAATTTTAAAATTGTAAATTTGTTAGATATTTCGGTTTGAATTTTTTCATTTTTTTTAAAATAAATTTTTTTATTTTTAATATCAAAAGATTGATTTTTTTTAGATATTATAAAATTTTCCATACTTTTTTTTTTTTTATTATAAGTACTAATGTATTTAAAATCTTTCAATTTAATTTTTATTTTAAGTTTATTATTAATTACATTTAATAAATTAAGATTAAATTTTTCAGTAAATTTTTTTTTGTCATTGTAAGCTCTTTCAAATAATTCAACTTTTTTTATTAAATCAACACCCACAAATATAAAGTTATTTTTTCCCAAAGTTTTTCTTGCATTTTTAAGAAATATTTTTTCTTGTCCATTGTAAAAATTGCCAATTGAGGATCCCAAAAAAAAACCAATTTTTGTATTAGTTGTGTTCTTAGGTAAGTTAATATGGTTTATATAATCGCAATATTTTGGAATTATTTTCAAATGTGGAAATAATTTTAATAATTTTTTTGATGATTGTTTAATAAAATCTAAAGAAATATCTAGAGGTATGTAATATTTAATATTTTTATTAATTAATATACTGATTTTTTCAATAGATCCGCTGCCAAATTCAACAAATGTAAGGTTTTCACAAAAAATATATTTAATTTCTTTGACTATTTTTTTTAAAATATTTTTCTCTATTCTTGTTATATAGTATTCTTTTGTTTTGGTGATTTTTTCAAAATATTTACTGCCTTTATAATCATAATGAAATTTTGATGGTATGACTTTTTTTTTTCTTAATAAACTGAAAAATAATTCTTTTGAGTGAGAAATATTCTTATTCTTTAACATATAAAATCTTACCATTGGCAAAGCTTTAAACAACAAATTTGAATTAAGCCAAATACAATTTAAGAACAATATAAAATCAATATTTTGCTATAAGTTTGATTATCAGTTTAACCATAGTAGCTTCGACGATAATATTTGATAGAATTGGTCAAGAATAAGATCGTAGAATACAAAAGCACAAAGTAATAAAAAGGTAGTTTTCTTAACTCCTTTTAAGCTCCGATTTTTATGGACAGATATTTCAAAATAAATAAATA
>CAZABF010000129.1:0-1919 GCA_964483495.1 uncultured Candidatus Pelagibacter sp.
ATTTTTTTTGCTGCGTTAAAAGCTATATTGGTTGCTAATGCAGTTTTACCCATTGAAGGTCTTCCTGCTATAATTAACAAATCAGATTTATGTAATCCTCCTAGTCTATCGTCAAGGTCAGTTAATCCTGTCGGCACTCCAACAATTCCCTCGTCATTTTTATATGCGTTGGATGCCATTTCGATAGTCATTCTCATTGCCTCATCAAACTTTACCAATTGAGAACTAAAAGATCCTTTTTCAGCTAAATCAAATAGGGATCTTTCAAAATTTTCTATAATTGATTGACCATCATGATCTAAGTCATTTAATTTTGCAGTATCAATAATATTTTCTGAAATTTTAATCAATTCTCTTTTTACAAAAAGGTCATAAATTAGTTTAGAATATTCTGTTGTTTGACGCTTTGCAGTTGAAAATTTAGTAATCTTAATTAAATAATCAGGAACATTTATTTCATCTTTTTCTTTTTCAAAATAATTTTTTAGTGTTATTGGATTAGCTAGCATTCCACTATAAATTAATTTCTCTATCGCACTAAAAATTTTTTGATGCATTGGATCATAAAAGTATTTACTTGTTACAATCATATTAATTTCATCAAACATTTCATTTGAAACTAAAATCGATCCAATAACTGACTGTTCAGCTTCTATATTGTTGGGAAGTTCGTTTATTTCATTTTGGATTAAATTAAATGTTTTTACCATACGACTAGTTAATTAAACTTAATATAGTAACGCAATATCAAAAAATAGCTGGGGAAAAAATTGTATAATTATTTATTTTCTTCAGAAATAACTTTGATTGATATTTCTGACTGAACTTCTGGATGGAGATTTAATACAACTTTAAACACTCCAATAGATTTTATTTCTTTAACAGGTTGTATTAAAGATGGATTTATTTCAATTTTTTCAATTTCATTTAAAATTTTTGCAATCTCAGTTGGTTTAACTGATCCATACAATTCTTTATTCTCAGTTGCTAATTTTTTAACTGGATATTCTTTATTTTGAATTTTTTCATGGATAGATTTTGCTTCTTTCTTTTTTTCTTGATCTTTTTTGGAAAGTTCAATTTTAATTTTTTCTACTTCTTTTATATTTTCATTAGAAGCAAAAAGTGCTTTTTTTTTTGAAATTAAAAAATTTCTTGCAAATCCTCTTTTAACATCAATTACATCACCAATTGATCCTACTTTTCCAACATTTTCTAGCAAAATCACTTTCATTAAATTAAAGCTAAATTTCTTGCTCTTTTAATTGAAAGAGACAACTCTCTTTGTTTTTTTTGACAAACAGAAGTAATTCTTGAAGGCATTATTTTTCCATTTTCTGTAATATATTTTCTTAAAAGTCTTATGTTTTTATAATCAACTACTGGAGCACCTTTTCCTGATAGTGGACATTTCCTTTTAAATTTATATTTTTGTGGTTGAAAAATACTCAATCTATCAAAATTGTTTTGACTTGATCTTTTCTTATTTTTATTTGTTTTTTTCATAACCTAATTTGATTTTTCTTTGGCTTCTTCACTTTTTTTTTCAAAGTAGTTTGTTTCTAAATCTAATTTTTTTACTTTAACGGTTAAATACCTTAACAGGTTTTTGTCTATTTTTTCATTTTTCTCAAGTTCGCTAATTGTTTTTCCATTTCCTTCAATTTTGAAATGAATGTAATTTCCTTTTTTATTCTTTTTTATTAGATAAGCTAAATTTAGAAGGCCCCAGCTTTCAGTCTTTACCACTTTTCCTTCGTGTTTAATTACTAAATCGGCATATTTATCTTGTATTTGCTTTAGTTGGCCAGGGCTAGTATCTTGCCTAGCTATAATTGTATGTTCGTAAAAGTTCATATTTTAATGTTATAAAAAAAAGGGATATACTATTATAAAAATTTAATTACAACACAAAAAAC
>CAZABF010000130.1:0-1905 GCA_964483495.1 uncultured Candidatus Pelagibacter sp.
ATTTTATTTATTTATAATTGTTGGATCTTCAAATGCTGTTAATTTAACCGATGGTTTAGATGGACTAGCAACAGTTCCCATTATACTAGTTGCATCTTGTTTTGCATTTATTAGCTACGTTACCGGAAATGTTGTATTTTCAGAATACCTGCATATTCCCTACATTAAAGATGTTGGAGAGGTCGCTATATTTTGTGGTTCAATTATAGGAGCGTGTATTGGTTTTCTTTGGTTTAACGCGCCACCTGCAAAAATATTTATGGGAGACACGGGCTCTTTGGCTTTAGGAGGTTCTCTAGGAGCTGTTGGCATAATAACTAAGCATGAAATTGTTCTAGCTATAACTGGAGGGCTATTTGTTTTAGAGGCAGTCTCAGTAATAGCGCAGGTTATTTCCTATAAGTTAACTGGAAAACGAATTTTTAAAATGGCTCCAATCCACCATCATTTTGAAAAAAAAGGATGGGCCGAGTCAACAGTTGTAGTTCGATTTTGGATTATATCAATTATTTTAGCAATGATTGGATTGGCCACTCTTAAATTAAGATAATGTTTAATTTAAATGATAATATAAAAAATAAAAAATTTCTTATTTATGGATATGGCAAAAGTGGGCGAGCTTCATATAATTATCTAAAAAAAAAAAATAAAATTTTAATTTATGATGATAATAAAAAACTTAAAAAGTTTTTTATTTCTTTAAAAAAAATAAAATTAACAGAGTTTGACTACATAGTTTTAAGCCCAGGAATTGATATTAGCAAATGTAGACTTAAAAATTATTTAAAAAAAAATAAAAAAAAAATAATTACGGATCTAGATATTTTTTACTTAAACAATCCAAATAATTTAAAAATCACTATTACAGGAACTAATGGAAAATCAACAACTGCAAAATTGCTATTTAAGATTTTAAAAGATCAAAATAAAGATGTTAAACTAGTGGGAAATATTGGCATACCTGTATTGTCCAAAAATAAAATAAAGTCTAGTACAATTTTTGTTATAGAGGCATCATCTTATCAAATTGATTATAGTCAATATTTTAAAACAGATTATGCATTTATATTAAATATTAGCCCAGATCATTTGGAGAGACATAAGTCCATTCAAAAATACACACAAGCCAAATTTAAACTAATATTAAATCAGAATAAAAATTTTTGTGCTTTTGTTGAAAATAATAAATATTTAAATCGACAAATCAAAAAGTATAAAGTCAGATCTAAAATTATCAAAATAAACAAAAATGATAATAAGATAAAAAAACTAATTTTTAATAGTTATTTTGATAATATTAATAATTTAAAAAACTTAACTTTTATACTTAGGTTTGCAAAAGTATATAAATTAAATAAATCTAAATTATTAAAAACAGTAAATTTATTTAAAGGTTTAGATTTTAGGCAACAAGTTATTTATAAAAATAAATTTGTTACTATTGTGAATGATTCAAAATCTACGAGTTTTTCGTCGAGTGTAAATTTACTTAAATCATATAAGAATATTTTTTGGATACTAGGCGGATTAGCAAAAAAAGGTGACAAACTTGAATTGCCATCTAAATATTATAAAAATATTAAAGGTTATATTTTTGGAAAAGATAAGAATTTTTTTAAAAAAAAATTAAATAATAAAATAACATCAAGATCATATAGTAATTTAGAAAGTATTTTAAAAAAAATAGCTAAAGAAATTAAATTAAATAAAAACAAACATTCTCATATTTTATTTAGTCCTTCAGCAGCATCTTTTGATAAATTCAAAAATTTTGAAGATAGAGGACATTATTTTAACTATTTAATTAAAAAAATAAAATTTATAAAAAAAGTCAATGCTTGATTTAAATAAAATATTTAATTTTTATTATGGATGGTGGAAAAATATTGATAAATTTATTTTATT
>CAZABF010000131.1:0-1871 GCA_964483495.1 uncultured Candidatus Pelagibacter sp.
TAACATATGAAAAGAGTGGAGTTAATATTAAAGCTGCTGATAATTTCGTAAAATTCATATCATCAATATCAAAAAAAAGAGTAAATAGTAAGAATTTTCAAAATATTGGTGGATTTGGCTCAATTACCAGCATTCCAAAAAATTTAAAAAACCCACAGCTTGTTGCAAGTACAGATGGTGTTGGAACAAAAATTGAAATTGCAAATGAATTAAACAAATTTAATACAATTGGAATAGATCTTGTGGCTATGTGTGTAAATGATTTAATTGTTCAAGGAGCTAAGCCTATTATTTTTTTAGATTACGTTTCAATTAACAAGATTGATTTAAAAAAATTAAAACAAATCATAAAAGGAATTATTAAAGGATGTAAAATATCAAATTGTGAGTTGGTTGGAGGCGAAACAGCTGAAATGCCAGGAACCTATTCAAAAGGAAAATTTGATATAGCAGGTTTTTCCGTAGGAGTAGTTGATAGAAATAAAATTCTAGATAAATCAAAAATTAAATTAAATGACTTAATTGTAGCTATACCTTCCAATGGAATACATTCAAATGGATACTCCTTAGTAAGAAATATATTAAAAAAAAAAAATATAAAATTAAAAAAAAATAAATTTTTAAGAAAAGAATTAATTAAACCTACAAAAATTTATGTAGGAGAAATTTTAAATTTAATTAATAATAAATTAATTAATGGATGTGCTAATATTACTGGAGGAGGAATTGAGGACAACATTAAAAGAGTTCTCCCTTCCAATCTATGTGCAAGTATTGATTTAAAAAAAATAAAACCAAACTCTATTTTTAAATGGATTCATGATCAAGGAGTAAATGAAAAAGAAATGATAAAAACTTTTAATTGCGGCGTTGGTTTTTCTATAATAATTAATGCTAAAAATTTAAAAAAAATTAAAAAATATTTTTCAAAGAATTTTCAACCTTATGTGATAGGAAAGATTATTAATGGAAAAAAAAATATTGATTTAAATGGAAAAATTAAATGGTAAAAAAAAATTAAGAGTTTCTGTTTTTATTTCAGGTAGAGGAACTAACTTAAAGTCAATAATAAATTTTTCAAAAAGAAAAAGTTCTCCATTTAAAGTTGTTTTAATTATTACTAATAATAAAAATGCAAAAGGAATAAATTTTGCGAAAAAAAATAAAATTAAATACTTGTTTGTTAATTATAAAAATAAAAATAATGCAGAAAGTAAAATTTTAATTAACTTAAAAAATAACAATATTAGTTTTATTTGCCTGGCTGGATTTATGAAAATTTTATCAAAAAAAATAATAAATACTTATAAAAATAAAATCTTAAATATTCATCCATCATTACTTCCAAAGTATAAAGGTTTAAATACACATAAAAGAGTAATAAAAAACAAAGAAAAATTCACTGGATGTACGGTTCATTTAGTTAACTCAAAATTAGATGAGGGTAAAATAATTTTTCAAAAAAAAGTTAGAGTATTAAAAAAAGATAACGAAAATTCTTTATCTAAAAGGGTGCTAAAGATTGAAAATTTGATTTACCCCAGAGCTATTAAGAAATTTATTAACTCTAATCTTTAAAAAAGAAATCAATTTCAATTTTTGCGTTTTCTGGACTATCTGAACCATGAACTGAGTTTTTATCTATAGATATTCCATATTTTTTTCTAATAGTGCCTTCTTCTGCTTTTGTAGGGTCAGTTGATCCCATTAATTTCCTATTTTCTAATATTGCATTTTCTCTGTCTAATATCATCACAACGATTGGGCCTGATGATAAGTATGAACATAAATCATTATAAAAAGGTTTTGACTGATGAACTTGATAAAATTTTTCAGCTTCATGTTTTTCAAGTTTAATTTTTTTTTCTTTA
>CAZABF010000132.1:0-1854 GCA_964483495.1 uncultured Candidatus Pelagibacter sp.
AAAAAATATTAACTATAAAAAATCAATTAAAGAAGCCATTAAATCAATAGATTTAAAAGATAATGATATAATTATTATTACCGGATCCCTATATCTGGCTGGAGAAGTTTTAAATCTAAATTAAATATTTTCCTTTATCCAAGAAACAATATTTGATTTTGTGGTAGCTCCAACTTTAGTGGCTTTTAATTCACCACTTGAAAAAAGGAGCATAGTTGGAATTCCACGGATTCCATATTTTGTGGGAGTATTGGGTTCGTTATCAATGTTGTGTTTTGCAATTACAACATCATTAGCCATTTCGTTAGATATTTCTTCCAATGTTGGGGCAATTTGTTTGCAAGGTCCACACCATTCTGCCCAAAAGTCAACTATGACTGGTTTGCCAGCTTTAATGACTTCCGTCTCAAAATTCTCATCTGTTACATTAACTGTAGCCATATTATTTATATATAAATTTAAAAACTTTATTCAACATTAAAAAAAAATTTTTTTAAATTATCCACACTAAGAATTTTCATATTTTTTTTCTATTGACATTACGTGAGTATTAAGTTCATCCAAAAATTTTAATTTTTCCTGATCATTCTCGTTAGAATATTTATCTCTTAATGTATCAATTTCATTGTAACATGCAGAAACTGTCCACCATTTTTCGAATTTTTCACTTAAAATTCTTTTGGATATAGATCTTTTTATAGATTTATGCATGTCTGGTGGTAATACTTCCGGTGCTTCTTGATAAATTATTTTTTTACCAAATCCTATAAGTCTCTCATCGTCAAATTTATCTAATAGTTTCAATTTATCTTCCCAAGATGCAGCATGCCATGCAGGAAAAAGTGCAGTATCTTTATTTGAAGTAAATTTATTATAAATGCTTTCTTCAGCATAAATATCTTCTTGTGATTTTGATTGTTCTTTTTCTTCTGCTATTTCTCTAAGTGCTGTAAGAATGTTTTGTGAAAATTTTTCATTATCTCTAACTAATTTAGTTCTTTTTTTAATTAAGCTTAGATCCATTGCATTGTATGGTTCGACTTTCATCGCATATTCTGCATCTAAAATTATTGGAGCTTTATTTGATCTAATAGTTCTTAAAAATTTAGGAGTTTTTTTCATCTCAACTTTTAGTTCATTAATGGACATATTTAAAATTGGTTCAATATCAACCCGGAGGTCAACCGCCTGGCCCCAATTATAAATAGGGTGTATGCAGTGTTTTGGATGCAGAGGAGCACATAGATATAATCTTGATTTTCCATAAAAATATTCGTTTAAACTAATAATTTCTTCTTTTTTAAAAATTGTTTCTGCATCTGATCTATTTGCTGTTCTTAAAAACATATCCCAAGTACTTGGTTGTCTTTTTTTAATTATACTTAAAATTTTTGCAGTTAGAGTAGCGTCTGTTAATGCACTGTGAGCATCGCTTGAGTCTAAACCTTGCATACGCGAAAGTGATTCTAGTTTAAAAACTGGATTATTTTTTGCATTTATTTCTGTTTCTAAAACAGATGTATCTACTGCATAAGCTGCCCTTGCAATATTAATACCATCGTGTCTTTTATTTGGAGATGCATTAGTAATATAAGGGTATCTTATGCCTTTAAAAAACTCTTTTCTTATCATTTCATCGTCAAATCCTATATTTGACCATCCCAAGAATATTGCTGGACTCCATTTTTTGAAAATTTTTTCAACTTCTCCAAGCATTTGATAGTGGCTTAAATTTCCTTGAGTTAATTGTTTAATGCTTGTTTTATTAACAATTAAAGCCATTGCTTGAGGAATTTCACCTTTGGGTAACCTACATCTAAAATTAAATCTGTCTTTTTCTTTAAAATTTTCATC
>CAZABF010000133.1:0-1848 GCA_964483495.1 uncultured Candidatus Pelagibacter sp.
ACTGTTTATTGTATTTTCACCAAAAGAATTTTTCATATCTTTATTATTTTTTAATTTTTCTAAAGATTGATCTAAATTGTCAGGTAACTTTGGTAGATTTGGATATTTTTTGTAGTCTGTATACATGTTGCAATCCAAAGGTTTACCAGGATTAATATTGTTTTTTAATCCATCAAGTCCAGCTGCTAAAATTCCCGCTTGTAAGAGATAGGGATTTACCGATCCATCCATCAATCTTAATTCAAATCTTCCTGGATCGGGAATTCTAATCATGTGCGTTCTATTGTTTCCAGTATATGAAATACTACTCGGAGACCATGATGCACCAGATTTTGTTGGTGGTGCATTTATTCTTCTGTAACTATTTATAGTAGGGTTAAAAAAAGCAGATAAGGATTCTGCATTTTTTATTATACCACCTAAAAAGTTGTAAGCCATTTTGCTTAATCCTAATTTGTCAGAGTTATCTAAAAATTTATTTTTTTTTCTTCTCCAGACCGAAATATGAGCATGACATCCATTACCAGTTAAATTTTCAAATGGTTTCGGCATAAATGTTGCTCTTAATCCGTGTTTTTCAGATATAGTTTTAACCATAAATTTAAAGAAAGCGTGCCTATCAGCTGTGACCAAACAATCTGAATAATCCCAATTCATTTCAAATTGACCATTTGCATCTTCATGATCGTTTTGATAAGGACCCCAGCCCATTTCAATCATACTGTCACAAATTTCTTTAATTAAATCATATCTTCTCATTAATGCAGATTGATCATAACAAGGTTTAG
Source organism: uncultured Candidatus Pelagibacter sp. (assembly GCA_964483495.1). Classification (GTDB taxonomy): domain Bacteria; phylum Pseudomonadota; class Alphaproteobacteria; order Pelagibacterales; family Pelagibacteraceae; genus Pelagibacter. The sequence goes on from CAZABF010000133.1 coordinate 789, forward strand.
ATTGAGTATCTCTTGGATCTGCAATTGATGATCCATTTGGAGTTATTAAAAAATACTCACATTCTACTCCAGATTTCATTATTAAATCTTTTTTTGTTAATTCTTTTATTTGTTTTTTCAGCATTACTCTTGGAGATGCATCAACAGGCTTTCCATTCATCCATAAATCTGAAGCTAGCCAACCAACTTCTTTATTCCATGGTAATTGAATTAAACTATTGGGATCTGGTATAGCAAACATATCAGCATCAGCTGGAGTCATATCTAACCAAGCTGCAAATCCAGCAAAACCTGCGCCAGATTTTTGCATTTCTTTAATTGCATGTGCAGGAACCAATTTAGATCTTAAAACACCAAACAAATCTACAAAACTAATTAAAAAATACTTAATTTTTTTTTGTTTTGCTATTTTTGATAAATCTTTTGCCATAAAAAAATCATTTAAAAAATTAAATGTCTATAAGATATTAGTAAAAAAAGTATTATAATAATAATTGCTAAAAAAAGTCCATACTTAGCATTTGGCCAAGCAATTCGACTCATTCGATGTGGTATTTCTGGTTTTTTTTGATCTTTGTCGGACATAATAACTTTTTTAAACTTAACAAAAAAAAGGGCGCTGACAAAAGCAGCGCCCTAATTTTTAATATTTTTTAATATTACCACTCAGCAATATTACTTTTATAGTCGTTTGGTCCATGTTTTCCCTTAGCTAACTTTTCTTGCTCTTCAGCCTCTCCATTAGCTGTGGAAACTGTCCATGCTAGCCAGAATATGATTCCAGCTAATAACCACCACATTTCGGAACCAACCATCGGATAAACTTGTCCTGCCACTTCACTTGCAGACAAATGATCAATCCAATTTGTTACTGTAGCCATAAGTTGTTTCTCCTATCTATTTGACGAAGCAACGGCTCTTTCATCTTTTCGAGCTTGCTCCATTATGTTGTAGTCTAGGCCAGCTAATTCTACGTCACGTGGTATACGTAATTTACCCATACCTTGAAGTATTTTAGCAAGTATCCAGCCTGGTAAGAAACCAAGAACTCCGAACATAA
>CAZABF010000134.1:0-1819 GCA_964483495.1 uncultured Candidatus Pelagibacter sp.
TTTCAGGAATGGAGCCAGGTGGACAATTAACAACCACAACTGATGTTGAAAATTATCCTGGGTTTGCAGAAGTAATTCAAGGACCATGGTTAATGGAACAAATGCGAGACCAAGCTAAAGCTGTGGGCACAGAAATGATTGAAGATCATATTTCGTCAGTAGATTTAAAATCTAAACCATTTGAAGCTATTGGAGATGGTGGCCAAAAATATACTGCAGACTCAATTATTATTTCAACTGGAGCTCAAGCAAGATGGTTAAATATTGAGTCCGAACAAAAATTTAGAGGATTTGGTGTTTCAGCATGCGCGACGTGTGATGGCTTTTTCTTTAAAGATAAAACAGTTGCAGTTGTTGGTGGAGGAAATGCGGCCGTAGAAGAAGCGATGTTTCTAACAAAATTTGCATCTAAAGTGAAATTAATTCATAGAAGAGATGCTTTAAGAGCTGAAAAAATGCTTCAAAATAAATTAAAAGAAAATAAAAAAATTGAAATTATTTGGGACAGTGTAGTTGAAGAAGTTGTGGGAGATAATGAACCAAAAAATGTTAAGGGATTAAAAATTAAAAATGTAAAAACAAAAAAAGTTGAAGAATTAAAAATAGATGGTCTTTTCATTGCGATCGGCCACGACCCAGCAACCCAACTGTTCAAAGATCAATTAAATATGGATAAAGAAGGTTATTTAGTTACAAAACCAGATTCTACAGAAACAAATATCTCCGGTGTTTTTGCTGCAGGAGATGTTAAAGATAAGGTTTTTAGACAAGCAGTAACTGCTGCTGGAATGGGATGCATGGCTGCACTAGAGGCGGAAAAATTTTTATCACACTAAATTAATATAAATTTTCACAGAAAGATTTTATTCTCTCCATAGCAATTTTAAGCTTTTCCATAGAAGTAGCATAAGAAATTCTAAAATAACCATTTAATCCAAAAGCAGAGCCTTGGACAACTGCAACATTTGCTTTTTCGAGTAATTTTTCTACAAAGTCTGAGTCTGTTTTTAGTTTTGTTTTTTTTCCTAACAACTGCTTACAACTTGGAAATACATAAAATGCTCCATTAGGAGTTAAACAACTTATACCTTTTATATTATTTAGACTTTTAACAACAAAATTTCTTCTTTCTTTAAAAGCATCAGATCTTTCTTGAATAAAATCTTGTGTGCCATTTAAAGCTTCCACTGCGGCAGCTTGGCTAACAGATGAAGGGTTTGATGTTGATTGAGATTGAATTTTTCTAATAGCTCTAATTATTTCTGTTGGACCTGCTGCATAGCCAATTCTCCAACCAGTCATTGCGTAAGATTTGCTAACACCATTCATGGTTAATGTTCTATCTTTTAATTTAGAAATCTGAGCAATAGTAAAAAAATTAAAATTATCATATTTAATATGTTCATAAATATCATCGCTTAAAATATGTACTTTTTTACTTTTTATTAATACTTTTGCCAGACCTTCTATCTCGTCTTTTGTGTAACCTGCTCCTGTAGGATTTGATGGTGAGTTCAAAATCAACCATTTAGTTTTTTTTGAAATAGCTTTCTTAAGTTTTTTAGGAGTTAATTTAAATCCATCTTTTTCATCACATTTAACTATTTTTGGTTTTCCACCAGCCAACAAAACCATGTCAGGGTAAGAAACCCAAAAAGGCGCTGGAATTATTACTTCCTCACCTTTATTTAAGGTTGCCATGAATGCATTGTATAGAACTTGCTTACCTCCTGTTCCAACTGTTATTTGGTCAGTTGAATAATTTAAATTATTTTCTCTTTTGAACTTATCAACAATTGCTTTTTTTAATTCTGGAGTT
>CAZABF010000135.1:0-1749 GCA_964483495.1 uncultured Candidatus Pelagibacter sp.
ATATACTTTTGTTTTATTTTTTGATAATTCCTTTTTTAATTTTTCTGCACTTGATCTCGACTCATTATAGTGAATTACTATTTCTACTCCAGGACCAGAAAGCTTTTTTGATATTGCGCTTCCAATTCTTGTTGCGCCACCTGTAATAATTACTTTATTTGCTTCCATTTTTTCTTTCCTTTTTGTGCTCTTGTTCCTGGCATACCCATAGTTGATCGTCCTTTTGGATAAATTTTATTATTTAGGTTGTACTGTTTTACTTTAGGGTTAAGTGTAATCTCTAATTCAGTACTTTCAAGTTTTCTAATCTCATCTCTTATTTTTGCAGCTTCTTCAAATTCTAGATTTGAAGCAGATTCCTTCATTTTTTTGTTTAAAGCTTTTAAGTGTTTTTTTAGATTTCCTCCAATATTTTCACCAGTCCCAACTTTTGTATAATCTTTTTCATAGACACTTTCTAGTACATCACTTATCTCTTTTTTTATTGTTGTTGCACTGATATTATTTTTTTTGTTGTATTTTAATTGAATAGCTCTTCTTCTATCTGTTTCTTCAATAGCTTTATTAATGCTATTAGTTTTTTTGTCTGCATATAAAATAACTTTACCATCCAAGTTTCTTGCCGCTCTTCCGATTGTTTGTATTAGTGATCTTTCTGATCTTAAAAAACCTTCCTTATCAGCATCTAAAATTCCAACAAGTGCACATTCAGGTATATCTAGTCCTTCTCTTAATAGATTAATACCAACGAGAACATCAAACACTCCTATTCTTAAGTCTCTCATAATTTCAATTCTTTCAAGTGTATCTATGTCAGAATGCATATATCTAACTTTAATTCCATTTTCATGAAGATATTCAGTTAAGTCTTCAGCCATTTTTTTTGTTAAAGTTGTAACCAAAACTCTATAATTTTTTTCAATAGTTTTTTTGCATTCATGCATCAAATCATCCACCTGATTTTTTGCAGGTAAAGTTGGCGCTCCTTCTATTAACGTATTAAGTGGACTTTCTATAATTTTATCAATAGAACCATATACCGGTCCCCATACCAAATAATCTATGGCTTCTTCGTTCTTCAATTCTTCTGGAATTGCTTTAACGTGGTGACCACCAAATACGTTGTTTACCGATGGCAAGACTTTTTTAATTGCTTTCGCTAACTTTAGAGCTTGTAAAAATTCTGTTGAGAGAGGTCCATAACAAATATAAGAGGGTGAAAATTTATTAATTCTTTTAATATTTTTTTCAATATCATCTCCCCCATCTACCCATAATATTTTATGTCCTCGCCTTAACAAGTCTCCGGCTACAAAAGCTAATCCGTAAGCAATATCATTTCCTAAATGAACCAGTACCCATTTCAAATTATTATATTTTGGAGCCATATCAGCAGGACCCTGATATATGGCTGTTGGCGATTGAAAGATTTCTTTTTTATGTATAGTAAATGTTGTGCTCATATTTATAAATACTATTTATTTTTTATTTCTAAGATAATTCCATTCATTATAGATTAGGAATAAAGATTATGTTATTTGTGTGCATGACCAGGGAGCAAAAAATTCTCAATAGTGAATCCCATTCTTAGGTATTCATATAGGTGTCTATCGGCCCCGATATTCATTGCCATTCAGTAAAAAGTTATTATTTTTGCTCTTATAATTTCTAAAATAATTTAGATTAAATTCCTTGAAAAATATAATAATTCGTATATAATAATACGAATCATTATTATTTACATTTTAG
>CAZABF010000136.1:0-1730 GCA_964483495.1 uncultured Candidatus Pelagibacter sp.
GATTATCCAGATATATTAGTTGGATGTACAGGTGGTGGAAGTAATTTTGCTGGATTAGTGTTTCCTTTCCTTGGAAAAAAATTTAGAGAAAAAAAAGATATTAAAGTAATAGCTTGTGAACCAAAGTCTTGTCCTTCTTTAACTAAAGGTAAATTTGCATACGATTTTGGAGACACTGGAAATCGTACACCATTAGTTAAAATGCATACTTTAGGATCTTCATTTATGCCACCATCAACTCATTCAGGTGGTTTAAGATATCATGGTATGGCTCCAATGGTCAGTCATTTAGCTGACATAGGTGCTATCGAAGCAAAAGCTTTTGGTCAAAAAGAATGTTTTGAAGCAGGGATAAAATTTGCAAATGCCGAAGGCATTGTTCCAGCGCCAGAAGCTACTCATGCTGTTAAGGGAGCAATAGATGTTGCTCTTGAATGTAAAAAAAATGGCGAAAATAAAACAATTCTTTTCAATTTATGTGGTCATGGACATTTTGATATGCAGGCTTATGGAGATTATTTCAATAATAAGCTTTCAGAAGACAAATATAATGAGGCCGAGGTAAATAAAGCTTTAGAAAAACTACCTAAAATTGCATAACAATTGAATTAATCAATATTAGTAATAATTATATCTAAAAAATAGAATTGTTCTGTTTTGTACTATTTATTAAATATCTGCATGTATTTTATAAATCCATTTAAAGGTTTGAGGCCAACAAAGGAAAATGCCTCATCAGTTGCTATCACTAGCACCGATCATTTATCCGTAAAATCTGTTGCGGATCATATAAAAAATAACCCTTGGACTTATTTGAATGTTTTTGGAGCAGTAAATAATTCTAAATCTAAAGAACAATTTGAATTAATGAAAAAAAAATCAATATTAAAGAAAGATAGCAGTAATTCATTTTATATTTATAAAATTTCAACTGGAGATCATGCTCAAGTGGGTATTGTTGGGACTGCACAATTGTCTGCTTATGATAATTTACATATTCGAGGTCATGAAGAAATTTTTTTTGAAAGATCTCAAAGAAGAATGAAACAAATGGACAATTTAAATGCGCAAATAGGTCCTATATATGCGGTTTGTCCCGATAATAAACTGCTTAATGATTTAGTAGAAAAAGAGTTGGTTAATTCTCCTGTATATTCTTTCGAAGGCATGGACGGAAGTAAGCATGAGATGTGGGTTGTTAATGATGAAAAAAAAGTTTTAAAAATACGTGATTTGTTTAATTCTATAAACAGAATTTATATTGCTGATGGTCATCACAGAATGGATGCATTACTAAAACTCTCAAAATTTAAACAGCATCAAAACCCTAATCATACTGGAGAAGAAGCATACAATTTTTTTATGATAGCAATTTTTCCTACAAGCCAAGCAAGAATACTTGATTATAATAGACTTATAAAAGATTTATATGGTTATTCACCTAAAGATTTTATTAAAGAAATTAAAAAAAAATTTAAAGTGGAAAAACAAAATTCTTCATACAAACCAAAAAAATCTCAAATATTTGGAATGTATTTAGAAAAACAATGGTATTCTTTGGAACTTAAAGAAAAACCTCATCAAAATTTATTTCACATTATTAATTTAGATATAAATTTATTGCACTACTATTTACTAGAACCCACTTTAGGAATCGGTGATCCTAGACTCGACAATAGAATTGATTTTTTAGCAGGTTTTCATGGTTTAGAAGGTATTGAAAAAAAAGT
>CAZABF010000137.1:0-1730 GCA_964483495.1 uncultured Candidatus Pelagibacter sp.
TCTTGCCACTGATCTCCATCTTCACCAACAGGAGCATTTAAAGAATGTTCTTTACCAGCCAATCTTCTATTCATCGAAACAACTTCATTCTCATTAACATTTAATTTATTTGCAATTTCTGTTACATGCTCATTTTTTAAATCACCTTCGCTCTTTGGAGCAATTTGATTTTTTATTTTTTTTAAATTAAAGAATAGTTTTTTTTGAGCAGTAGTTGTTCCAATTTTAACTAAACTCCAAGATCTTAAAATATATTCTTGGATAGAAGCTTTAATCCACCACATTGCGTAAGTTGCTAGTCTAAAACCTTTTTCAGGTTCGAATTTTTTTACTGCCTGCATTAGTCCCACATTACCTTCTGATATCATTTCATTAACTGGCAAACCATATCCCCTGTATCCCATTGCAATTTTGGCTACCAATCTTAAATGACTGGTGACTAGTTTTTCGGCAGATTTTAAATTTCCCGTCTGTTTCCAGTTTTTTGCTAACATGTATTCTTCTTCAGCATCTAGCATAGGAAATTTTTTTATTTGCGCCAAATAAGCAGAAAGACCACCTTCATTTGAAAGTATCGGTAGATTATAGTTTTTTGTAGTACTCATTTTTGTTATTTATTTAATTAAAAAAATTAATTTTACAATCATTTTATTTGTTTAATTTTCTTAAGATTTTTATAATTTTTTCAAGCTCTTGTGGCAAAATTGAGGTAAATTCCATTTCTTTTCCAGATTTAGGGTGCACAAACCCCAAAACTTTAGCATGCAAAAATTGCCTATCTAAATTTAAAATTATTTTTTCTAAATCTGAATTAATATTTTTTATTTTTTTGAATTTTTTTTTATACTTTTTATCGCCAAGTATATTATTTCCTTTATAACTCATATGAACTCTTATTTGGTGAGTTCTTCCAGTTTTAAGTTTACATTCAATTAGACTTAGCGTTGGAGAATTTTTATTTTCAAAAACTTCTAATGTTTTATAATTTGTTATTGCTTTTTTACCTTTAGTAAAACCAACTTCCATTAATTGTCTATTTTTTGAGCTTCTTGTAATTAGAGTTTCAATTGTTCCTGTTTGAGGTCGAAGCTTGCCCCAGATTAAAGTTTGATAAATTCTTTTAATTGTATGTTTATTAAATTGATTAGACAAATGTTCATGAGAAATATTATTTTTTGCAACTACAATTAACCCCGAAGTATCTTTATCTATTCTATGAACTATTCCAGGTCTTAGTTCATCGCCAATATTTGATAAACTTTTTCCACAATAGTTCATTAATGCGTTGACAATTGTATTGTCGTAATTTCCCGCACCAGGGTGTATGGATATCCCTGCAGATTTATCTATTACTAATAAATCATGATCTTCGTATATAATATTTAGTTTATAATTGTAAGGTTTTAACGAAGCCTTTTCTGGCTCAGGTATTTCAAGTTGAATTTTATCTCTAATATTTAATTTTTTTGATGGATTTGTAATGATTAAATCGTTTATTTTTAATTTTTCTTTTAATATTAAATTTTTAACTCTAGTTCTACTTAAGGAACTTTTTTGTTTATTGATAAATACATCCACTCTTTGATTAATTTCACTTTCTTTCACAATTAATTTAATGATATTTTTCATAATTTATATTATTAATCATTATATGCGCTTGTAGCTCAATTGGATAGAGCGCCTGACTTCGGATCAGGAGGTTCTGGGTTCAACTCCTAGCAGGCGCACCA
>CAZABF010000138.1:0-1725 GCA_964483495.1 uncultured Candidatus Pelagibacter sp.
TTAGATTTTTTACTCAAGCCGATGTTGAAGTTCAAAATTGTTATTTAAGACATTATACAACTGTATTTAAACCAACTGAAGTTTTAATGATGATGACAGCATTTGCTTCAATGGAAACAGTTCATATTGCAGCTTACTCTCATTTGCTTGATACAATTGGAATGCCAGAGTCCGAGTATTCAGCTTTCATGAAGTACAAGGAAATGAAAGATAAATATGATTACATGCAAGGCTTTAATGTAAATTCAAAAAAAGATATTGCAAAAACGGTAGCAGTGTTTAGTGCCTTTACAGAAGGACTACAACTGTTTGCAAGTTTTGCAATCCTACTTAATTTTCCTAGATTTAATAAAATGAAGGGCATGGGCCAAATTGTTACTTGGTCCGTAAGAGATGAAACTCTGCATTGCAATTCTATGATAAGATTATTCAAAGAATTTATTAAAGAAAATCTAGAAATTTGGACGCCGGAATTAAAAAAAGAACTTTATGAAGCTTGCAGAACAATAATTCATCATGAAGATGCTTTTATTGATTTAGCTTTTGAAATGGGACCAATGGAAGGTTTGACAGCAAAAGAAGTTAAAGATTATATAAGATTTATTGCAAATAGAAGACTGGCCCAATTAGGCCTAGAACCAATTTATGAAATTCACAAAAATCCTTTAACTTGGCTTGATACAATGTTGAATGCAGTTGAACACATGAACTTCTTTGAAGGAAGGGCAACAGAATATTCAAAAGCATCTACTCAAGGAAATTGGACAGAAGCTTTTAGTTAATATTTAATTTTATCTTTGGTTAAGAAGCACAACTTTTCGATGCTTTTCACCTTTATACTTAGCAAGTGGTCTAATCAATCTATTAGCCGCATGCTGCTCTATGATATGGGCAGTCCATCCGGTTATTCTAGCTATAACAAAAATTGGAGTAAAAAAATCAGTATCAAAACCCATTAAATGATAAGCTGGACCTGACGGAAAATCCATATTTGGATGAATATTTTTCTTTTTCAACATAACCTCTTCCAGAATTTTGTATATTTTATGAAGTTTTTTATCTTTTTTAATTTTAGCTACATTTAAAAAATGTTTTTTCATTGTGGGAACCCTAGAATCACCACTTTTATAGACTCTATGACCGAATCCCATAATAACTTCTTTTTTATTTATAGCATTGTTGATCCATTTTTTAGCTTTATCTGGTGATTTTATTTTATTCATCAATTCCATTACTTTTTCATTAGCACCACCATGCAAAGGACCTTTTAAACTGGCAATAGCCCCTGTTACAGCGCCATGCATATCAGATAAACTGCTTGTTATTGTTCTTGCAGTAAAGGTAGACACATTAAAACCATGTTCAGCATATAAAATCAACGATACATCAAAAGCTTTTATAATTTCTTTTTGTGGAACTTTTCCAAAACACATGAAAAAAAAGTTTTCTGCGAAAGATAGATTTTTTTTAGGTTTGATAATTTTTTTACCTTTACGAATTCTATAAAACGCACTTAATACAGTAGGTATTTTTGCAAATATTCTTAGTGCTTTTCTCATATTAGCTTCAGGAGAATTGTCAGAAGTTTCTTTATCTTCTAAAGCCATTACGCTAACAGCGGTTCTTGCGACATCCATTGGGTGAGATTTTTTTGGCATGTGTTCGATAATTTTAGTAAGGTTTATTGAGATTCTTCTGTTTTCTCTTTCTTCAGATTCAAATTTT
>CAZABF010000139.1:0-1699 GCA_964483495.1 uncultured Candidatus Pelagibacter sp.
AACGATTATGATTGAAAAATTTAATGGAATTATTTATCTAGCCATTTTTATAGTTCATTTCTTAGGTTATGCCTTTTATGCTTATAGATGTGTTTTTGGAACAAAAGATTTTTGTGACCAATATGCAATGGATCATACTGCAGCTATCATGATTAGATTTTTTGGCTCATTCTTTATAGGTTCTGTACTAGTAGCTTTATATATAATGTTCATTAGACCAAATGGTGTCGAAGGTGCTTGGGGATTCTTTAACTTAGTATTTGTACAAAATTTAATGGCATTTTTTGTCGGAATTTATTCAATTAAAATAAATAAGCTTGGTAATACTGAAAAAACTTCAGATGAAGGTATTTATGCACCAGGAATATTAATGATCCTTAGTGCAATACTTTGTTATGGTTTAGCAGATAAAATTTACAGCTAAATTTTTTCAGAAACTTTTTCAAAAACTTTTTCAACAGACAGTTTATTTAAATCAGCAACTTGAATTGCTTTGAAATTTTCTCTTTCAATACTAACTTTATAAGCTGTTGTATGAGATCCAAATAAAGTTAAACCTTTTGTGTTTAAATGTGCTGCCATATGGGCTGGGCCCGTATCGTTAGCAATAACAAAAGAACTATCATTTATTAATGAGGATAGTTGAGAAACATCTAGTGCTCTTCCGTTATCTAATACACACAAAGCATTTATTTCTTTTGAATTATTAATTTCGTCTGGTCCAGGAGCTATAACAATTTTATACTGGTCATTATATTGATTTTTTACTTTCTCAATTAGTTCATTGTAGTAAGGCCATTTTTTTTGAGTAAGATGAGGCGAACAAAATGGAAATAAAACAATATATTTTTCTAATTTATATTCTGATTTTATTTTAGAAATATCTGAACAACTCCATGAAAAATCAGGAAGCATTGTATGCTTTACATTTAATCCTGTGCTCTGTAATTGATGATTAAATCTTTCCAAGACAGATTTTTTATCAAATTCTTCTTTTGTTTTATCTTTTGGAAGAGTTGTTTCAGATGAAGACCAAGTATTAAAATTTGAACTTGGAAATAATATTTTTTTATAGAAATTTGTTCTGGATGAATTTTGTAAATCATAAACTTTAGAAATTTTTAGTTTTTTTATTTTTCTCATCAAAAAATAAAGATAAATTAGATTAAATCTGGATAATCTCTTATCTAATATTACATCTGTTAAATTAGGATTTTTTTTAAATAGATCAAAGTATGGTTTTGTCGTTAATAAATATATTTGATCATTATTATGGTTTTCAGATATATCTTGAATTGCACCACAGGCTTGGGCTATATCTCCTAAAGAACCGTGTTTTATGATTAAAATATTAGACATATTTTTAACAACTTAACACACTATAAAATTTTATGAATAAAATTCTAGTTGAAGTATCAGTTGGTGAGCTTTTAGATAAGATTTCTATTTTAGAAATCAAGCAAGAAAAAATTAAAGATGCTGAAAGTCTTAAATTTATTACAGACGAATACAATGTTTTAAAGTCTGAGTTAGATAAAAATATAAAAACTGATGAAAACTTAAAAAATCTTTTTAATTCACTAAAAGAAATTAATTCAAAACTATGGGTTATAGAAGATGATAAAAGAATGTGTGAAAAAAATAAAGATTTTGGAGAAAAATTTATTAAACTCTCTAGAGATGTTCATTTTTTAAATGA
>CAZABF010000140.1:0-1666 GCA_964483495.1 uncultured Candidatus Pelagibacter sp.
TTAACAAACAATAAAAAAATGAAAAACTTAAATTTTAAATTTAGAAAAAAAAATAAAACAACAGATGTATTATCATTTCCATTAAAAAATTATATAAATAGAAATCTGTACATTGGTGATATAGCTATTAGTTATGAAATAATTAACAAAAGATCAAAACTATCAAATTTTTTTCTAGAATTTGATAAAATTTGGGTACACGGATATTTTCATTTAAACGGATATGATCACAAAAAATTAAAAGATTTTAAAAAAATGAATAAAAAAGAAAATTTAGTTTTAAATTATTTTCATAAAATAAATTGACATTATTCTTACAAAATAAAATATTAATTTACATTATACCTTTTATTTTAGGTTTAATTACTTCCTTTAGTCTTCCACCGTTTAGTTTTTTTTTTATAAATTTCATAACTTTTCCATTATTACTAATTTGTCTGATTTCAAATTATAAAAAAGGAAAATGGGTATCTTTTAAAATAGGTTGGATGTTTGGATTTGGATATTTTATTTCAAATTTATATTGGATAACAAATGCACTAACTTTTGAAGAAAATTTTAAACCTTTAATACCGATTGCTCTAATTTTAATTCCTTTATTTTTAGGTGTTTTTTATGGTGCCACAACATATGCATGCTCTTTCTTATCTTTAAATAAAAAATTTTCCTCAATATTAATTTTTTCAATTTTTTTCTCCTTATTTGAATTTGTTAGAAGTTTTATTTTAGGAGGCTTTCCTTGGAACCTTATTGTATTTTCTTGGACAGATTATTTACCTTTTTTACAAGTTCTTTCACTTATTGGGACTTATTCATTTAATTTATTAAGCGTGACTATTTTTTTAATACCCACTATTATTTTATTTAATTATAGAAAAATTACAAAATTATTTTTTTTAGTTTTTGCGTCAGTAATAGTTATAATAAATTTTTTATATGGATCATTAATTCTTAAAAAGAATAAAGAAATAAATGAAACTAATTTGAATTTTGTAATTAAAATTATTTCACCAAAAATTGATATTAATAGATTTTTCGGAGACGAAAGCCCAGAAAAAATTATTTTAGAATTAATTAAATTAAGTGACCCAAATAATTTAGAAAAAACTATTTTTATTTTTCCAGAAGGGGTTCTTTCAAATATTTATTTAGAAGATTTAAAAAATTATAGTTACATATTTTCAGAGAATTATTCAGATCAACATAAAATTATTATGGGCATAAATAGTAGTGAAAAAGCAAAAGTATTTAATTCTATGATAGTTTTAGATAAAGACGTAAATATATTAACAAAATACAATAAAAATAAACTAGTACCCTTTGGTGAATTTTTACCTTTTGAAAATTTTTTTAGTAAATTTGGTTTAAAAAAAATTACTCAAGGATATCAATCTTTTTCAAGTGATAATAAAAGAAAAATAATAAATATAAATAATGTTAATTTTGTTCCTTTGATTTGTTATGAAATAATATATTCAGGAAAAATTAATAAAACTAAAGATGATTTTGATTTAATATTAAATATATCTGAAGATGGCTGGTTTGGGAATTCTGTAGGACCATACCAACACTTTTCACACTCAATATTTAGATCTATAGAAGAAGGAAAGAGTTTAATTCGTTCAGCTAATAATGGTATTTCAGCATTTATTAATTCAAAAGGACA
>CAZABF010000141.1:0-1664 GCA_964483495.1 uncultured Candidatus Pelagibacter sp.
ATGGATGATTTTCTCCATTTTCATTAATTTCAATATCATTTGCAATTCCTATATGCGCACCATTTGAAGATTTTTTTACTGTTCCTCCTGCAGCAGTAACAGCAACTTGCATTCCCCAGCATATTGCTAATACTTTTTTAATGTTCTTAAAGCATTCTTTCATAAAAGAAATCTGTCTACGAATTTCAATACAATCATCGTAGATATTTAAACTACTTCCACCCCAAATTAATCCATCGTATTTTTTAATATTTGGCAATATTTTATCAAAACTTTTCTCTGAACATGGGTTAAAAACATCAATATTTAGATCTTTTGAATAATATTCAAGACTATTTTTTAAACTTTCAGCATGAGTTTGGATTCCATAATTGCGAAAGTTATCATTTTCTTTTTGTATATTTCCCTCAACAACTAATAAGTTTATATTTTTCATTAAAATAATTTTCCTGAAATGCTATGTTCGTATAAAATTTTCATATCGTCAACTGTCATTTTTTTTGGATTTGTTGCTGTGGAAGGATCTTCCAATGCCATTTTTGATAATTTATCTATATCTATTTTATTTGTTTCTACAACATCAGAAAGTTTGTGAGGAATATCTAGCTCCTTTCTTAAATCTAATATCCAATTTAAAAAGCCTTCAAAACTTTTATCTAAATTTAGATAATCACAGATAGAAACAATCCTATTGCTAATTATACTTTTATTAAAAGTTAAAACATATGGCATAAATATTGCATTTGATAAACCATGGTGAACATTAAATTGAGCATTAACAGGATGGCTAAGTGAATGTATTGCACCAAGTCCTTTTTGAAAAGCAGTGGATCCCATACTTGCTGCCGCTAATAAGTCTGCTCTTGCATTTAAATCTTTTCCATTTTTCACAACTATTAAAAGTGATTTTTTTATTAATCTTATACCTTCCAATGCTATCCCATCAGCCATTGGGTGAAAACCTGGTGCACAAAAAGCTTCTAAATTATGCGCTAACGCATCCATTCCTGTTGCTGCTGTAAGTCTTGGTGAAAGATCAACTGTCAAAACTGGATCTAAAATTACAATTGAAGGTAAAATTTTTGGATGAAAAATTATTTTTTTTATACCATTTGCCTTATCAATTATTGCTGATGCTCGCCCGGTTTCAGATCCAGTTCCTGCTGTGGTTGGAACTGCAATTATAGGAGCAATATTATTTTCATCTGCTCTTTTCCAATAATCTCCTATATCTTCAAAATCCCATATAGGTCTTGATTGGCCTGACATAAATGCAATTGCTTTTCCTACATCAAGTCCACTCCCTCCTCCAAAAGCTATAACTCCATCGCATTTATTTTTTTTAAATTCCGAAACTCCTTCTTCTACATTTTCTCCACAAGGGTTTCCTGAAAAGTTAGAAAAAACACTCAGGTTGTTAAAATTTTTTTTAACTTCTAAAATTACATCTTTTGTCATAGGTAAATTTACAAGATCTTTATCTGTTACAAAAAATGGATTATTAATTTCTAAATTTTTGCATGCTTGAGATAAATCTTTAATTCTATTATCTCCTACCCACATTTTAGTTGGATAGTTCCAGTTTGAATTCATGTTACCAATTAATTTCTAGTTTTTTATTTTTAATAATTGATTCAATTAAGCTAACCATTAAAGGGATTTTT
>CAZABF010000142.1:0-1618 GCA_964483495.1 uncultured Candidatus Pelagibacter sp.
CAATTTTTTCCTGTTTATTTGCAAACCAAAAAATTAGTATTACAAAAATTCCAAGAGATCCTTGACACGTCATATAATATGACAAAGGATATCCTAGTGGTCTAAAACTTGATGCTTCCATTTCGGCTCCGAAAAAAAAGATACCAATCGAGAAAACAAACCAGATTGCTAAGGTTACCCATAACAAATTTCTGGTTGCTTCCCAGTGTTGTGTTTGTTTTGACATTTTTTTTCTCCCTATAGTTAAAAAAATGCATTCATACATATAATAATATGGATTGAAACCCTTAAAAAACCTATAATAATAAAGTGATTAAAGTAACATAAAACAACCTCAACTAGAAAATGGCTATTAAATATAGGTTTAATTTAAAAGATATAAAGCTTGATGATTTTAAGCTTTATTTATTTTCTTTGTTTAAAGCTTTTTTACCTAAAAAAAAAATTAAAAATATTAAAGACCTTACAGAATTTATTCAAAAAAAATCATCATGGATTTCCCAGGTTACATTATATAATTATTTAAAAACAAGAATGGGAACTAAATATGTTTTACATTTTGATGATGAAATTTTTTTATCATCAATCAATAAAGCAAAATGGAATATTTATTCTGTAGCACTTCAAGATCTTACTTTTTATACTCTATCATATTTAAATGTATTTTATAATTACAACGAAACGTCTAAAGCGAATGAAATATATGAGGAAATTATAAATAAAGAAATCACAAACGGCATGCCTGAAGAAGTTGTTTCAAAAGGTAAAGAAAAATTTAAAGAAAGATTACAAAAAATAAATTGGAAGGAATATTATAAGTCTTGGCCATTTAATGAAAGTGCTCTGGCTTTATATGAATGGTCTCCAATAGCTCAAGAGTTAAAAGCTTTAGATAGAAAAATAGTTTTAAATTCTATGATTTTAAAATGGGAAAATATTCAAGAAGAATTTACAAAATTAATTAAGCTTTAAATATTTTTTCTATTATCAACTAAACTTTCTACAACACTTGGGTCTGCTAAAGTTGTTGTATCTCCAAGTTGTTCATGTTCGTTAGCAGCTATCTTTCTTAAAATTCTTCTCATTATTTTTCCAGATCTTGTTTTTGGTAACCCAGGTGAAAATTGAATAAAATCTGGAGTAGCAATAGGTCCGATTTGTTTTCTTACCCAAAGTTTCAACTCTCTTTCTAAATCTCCATTAGGTTCTTCTCCAACATTAAGAGTTACATAACAATATAATCCATTTCCTTTTATGTCATGAGGGAATCCAACTACTGCAGCCTCAGCAACTTTTGGGTGTGCTACAAAAGCACTTTCTATTTCAGCAGTTCCTAAATTATGTCCTGATACAATAATAACATCATCCACTCTTCCAGTTATCCAATAGTATCCATCTTTATCTCTTCTACAGCCATCCCCAGTAAAATATTTTCCATCAAACTGCGAGAAATATGTTTCTATAAATCTATTGTGGTCTCCATATACAGTTCTCATCTGTCCTGGCCAAGATTGAGCTATGCACAATCTTCCTTGAGCTTCTCCTCTAAGAACTTTACCGTCTTTATCAACTATTTCTGGTTTAATTCCATAAAATGGTTTTGTTGCAGATCCAGGTT
>CAZABF010000143.1:0-1589 GCA_964483495.1 uncultured Candidatus Pelagibacter sp.
CAAGCTTGTGATTTTAAAATTTCACCATCTTTTAAAATTCTCAAATTGTTAGCTTTTAATGTTGCTCCAGTACTAGTTATGTCCGATATAATTTCTGCTGTACCTGTAAATGGAGCTACCTCAGTACTTCCGAGACTTTTGACCAATTGAAATTGCGTCACCCCTTTTGAATATAAAAATTGTCTAGTTAAATTTGGATATTTTGTTGCCACTCTTAAAAGTCGTTTTTTCTTTTTTTTGAATTCATCTGCAACTTCATCTAAATCAAGTAAAGTTTGTACATCTATCCAAAAATCAGGAATGGCAAGAACTACAGTGGCCCCTCCAAAATTTAGTTTTTTTTTAATTAAAATGTTTTTTTTAATATTTGGTTCACTTTCACAAAAAAGATCGTATCCAGAAAAACCAATATCAATATTTCCTAAAGACATTTGTTCCAAAATCTCTCTCGCATGCAAGTAGATTAATTTAACATTGGGAAGTTTTTTAATATATCCAAATAAATCTCTTTCCCCTCTCTCAGAATGAATATTTAATTTGTTTTTTTTAAATATTTTGATTGTATCTTCCTTTAATCTTCCTTTGGATGGAAGTCCGATATTAATAATATTTTTAATCATATAAATTCATATTTACAGCAGCACCTACTGCAGGAACTTTTCTAAATCCTAAATTGCTAGTTAAAAGATCAAACCTTCCTCCCTGAATAAGGGTTTTAAATTTTGATTTAATTTTAACGTCTATAGAAAAAATCATTGAACTATATAATTCAACCTCTCTGCTATTAGCGGCTGAAAATTCAATTTTTAAATTTTTATTATCTCTTTTATTTAAAGGAAAAAATTCTTTGCCGACAATGACATTAATTTTATTTTTCTTAAAAAATGCATTTAAAACTTTTGGAGCATCTTTTAATGGACATTTTATTTTTAAAAATTGCTTTATTATATTTGTATTCTTTTTACCAGCTGATGAACTTCTTGGATCTTTAATTTTCATATTAAATCTATCCAATACTTCTTTGTAGGTTCTTCCTGCAACAATCTTATTTTGGTTTTCTTTTCTCATTTTTTGATATCTCGATTTATCTGTTTCAACAAATACCGGATCTATATCTGAATTTGTTTCTAATCTTTTTAATAATTCGTTAAAATAATTTTCATTCCAATAATATCTTTTAAGTCTATTTTTCCATCTTTTTGGAATGTCTAGTTTGTTAATTAACAAATTAAACAGTTCAACATTCCCAATTTTTAAAACTGACTTTTTAAAACCACAATTTTTTAAAATTTTTAGAGATGTATTTATAATTTCAACATCATCTTTTTGTTTATTTTTAGAGCCTAAAATTTCATAGCCAATCTGATTTTTTATAATACTATCTTTTTTTTGGTAAGTTTTTCTAAATGCTTCACCATTATAAAAAACTTTTTCTCTTCTTTCTTTTTTGTTTTGTAAAAATCTTAATACTGAAGAAATAGTTAGATCTGGTCTTAAACAAAGTTCCTTTCCATTTAAATCATGGAATGAAAATAATAATCTTTTAAAATTTTCCCCTGATCTTTGCAAAATATATTTTGTTTCCAATA
>CAZABF010000144.1:0-1585 GCA_964483495.1 uncultured Candidatus Pelagibacter sp.
GCATGTGCATGGCCTTGGCTACCATAACCAAAGATTGCTACCTTTTTATTTTTAATTAAATTTACGTCAGTATCTTTTTCATAAAACATTTTCATATTTTTTCTCCTTTAAATTTATTTAAATATTTCTGAACCTCTTGTCATTGCAACAGCGCCGGTTCTTGAAACGCTTACGAGACCAAATTTTTTTAATTTTTTTGACATTAAATCTATTTCTCTTCTTAAAGCTGTTATTTGTATAACATAAGATTTGTTTGTTTTGTCCAATATTATAGCATTATACTTTTTGCAAGCTTTTAAAGCCTTTTCTTTTTTAGATTTGTTGCCTACGACTTTAAATAAAGCCATTTCTTTAAATATAACTTTTTTATCTTCTCTTTTAAAATCAGCAACTTGGTGAACGGGTACAAGTTTTTTTAATTGTAATTTTATTTGTTCTATAACCTGATGCGTTCCTGTCGTTACTATTGTAATTCTAGATATATTTAATTTTGGGTCAATTTCAGCAACAGCTAAAGACTCAATATTGTAACCTCTTCCAGAAAACAAACCTACAACTCTTGCCAATACTCCAGCTTCATTATCAACCCACACAACAATAATATGTGTATCTGGTTTTCCTTGTTTTACTGGAATGCTATATGCTGATTTTGATTTAGCCATCAAACTAACGCCTTGCCTTTCCTTGTAATTTTGTTTTCTTTTTGATCCTTTGGACCTAAAAGCATTTGATTATGTGGTTTTCCCGAAAGTATCATTGGAAAACAATTTTCTTCTTTATCTACTCTGCAGTCAAATATCACGGGTCTATCAGTGTTGACCATTTCTATTATTTTGTCATCTAATTCTTCTGGAGATGTAGCTCTTATCCCAACACAGCCATATGCTTCTGCAAGTTTTACAAAGTCAGGTAGTGCTGCTGTATAGCTTTCAGAATAATTTTTATCATGTAATAGTTCCTGCCACTGTCTAACCATTCCCATATATTCATTATTTAAAATAAATATTTTAATAGGAAGACTGTACTGAACGGCGGTAGACATTTCTTGCATGGTCATCAAAACAGATGCTTCTCCGGCTATATCAATTACTAATTTATTTGGATGTGCAACTTGTACTCCAACAGCTGCTGGAAGTCCATAACCCATCGTACCTAAACCTCCTGAAGTCATCCAACGATTAGGTTTATCAAATTTATAATGTTGTGCTGCCCACATTTGATGCTGGCCTACTTCTGTTGTTATATACGTATCTTTGTCTTTAGTTAATTCATAAAGCCTTTGAATTGCGTATTGTGGTTTTATAGTTTCGGTACTATTAACAAAGTCAAATGAATTAACAGATCTCCATTTTTGAATCTGCTCCCACCATTTAGAAATCTTTTCTTTATTTGATTTCGTAAAATTAGGGTTTGCTTTTTTTATATTTTTAATTGTAGAATTAATAACTTCCGCAACATCTCCTATGATTGGTAAATCTACTTTAACATTTTTGTTTATTGAAGATGGGTCTATATCAATATGAACTTTTTTTGATTTAGGAGAAAATTCATCTATCTTTCCTGTTATTCGATCATCAAATCTTGC
>CAZABF010000145.1:0-1584 GCA_964483495.1 uncultured Candidatus Pelagibacter sp.
AACCTATCGTAACCACAGACAATATTCTTCAATCTTATGTTTCTGACGATGAATATGATTTTATTATAACTTTTTAATGAAAACTATTTATTTTTATATTTTTTTGTTTTTTCTTTGGACCTTCTTAATCAGCGGATCTGTAAATTTTCTCTTTGATTTAAAATTAATATAATTTTTCATTTACTTAATTTATTAATACGTATTATTTTCATCGGACATACTTTAGCGGATGCTTTATTAGCTTCGTACTCCAAATCATGCACCTCAACAGTATAGAGCCCTTTTTTAATTCTCGATCCTAAAAGTACACTTCTTCCATCTTTTTTATTCATTCTCCATCTGTCTGGTGCTAATTCAATACAATAATTACATCCTATGCACTTCTCTCTTTTGTAAGCAATCTGTATCATCTGCTATTTACAACTTTGTATAATTTATCGCTTGGCCGAACCGTACTATCTAACTTCATTGAAAAGTTATCTCCTTTTTTTACACCTTTAACTTGTTTGTCATTAATCCTCATTTCTCCAACTACCGTTTCGATTATCCCTGTTGTTCTCCCTATAATGAGGATATTGTCGCCTTCTTTAAGCTGTTGTGCTTCTAGGTCAAATTCTGCAATCTGTATTTTTGTGAAATACTTTTTAGCTTTGCCTAAATATATTTTCTTTTTTGTAGATTTGGATCCATGTATTCCTGTCCATTCACCCATTTTTTGCCCTAAATAGTAACCATCCCAAAACCCTCTGTTATAAACAGTTTTTAATCTATTCATCCATCCCTTCGCCTTTTCTTTACTATACGTATCTACCAAATAGGCATCAGCAGCTTCTCGATAACATTGGGTAGTTGTTTTTACATATTCGGGAGATCTTCCTCTACCTTCTATTTTAAGAATACTTGATCCAGAATCTAAAACTTGATCTAAAAATCCGATAGTACATAAATCTTTTGGTGACATGATGTACTCATTGTCAATATCAAACTGGTGTCCGTCCTCTTTATCTGTAACCGTGTAAGTTTTTCTACAATTTTGGATACAAGCTCCTCTGTTCGCAGAAGAGTTTGCTGTATGTAAGCTCATATAGCACTTACCTGAAACAGCCATACACAACGCTCCATGAGCAAAGACTTCAATCTTTATTAAATTTCCTGAAGGTCCTTTTATCTGTTGTTTCTCTATTTCCTTTGTTATTTCTTTTATTTGAAACAAAGATAATTCTCTCGATAAAATAACCACATCTGCAAAATTAGCAAAAAAACGTATCGTTTCTAAATTTGTAACATTAGTTTGAGTGGAAATATGAACTTCCATATTAACAGATGCGACATAGCTAATTACCGCTTGATCAGAAGCAATAATAGCAGTAATGCCAGCTTGTTTGGCTGTATCCACTATCTTTTTCATTAATATTAAATCGTGATCATAAATAATGGTGTTGAGAGTAATATAAGTTTTAATATTTTTTTTATTACAAAGTTCAGCTATTTCCACCAAATCTTTCAAAGTAAAATTATTGGAAGATCTAGCTCTCATATTTAATTGTTCTATTCCAAAATAAACAGAGTTTGCTCCACCTTGTA
>CAZABF010000146.1:0-1575 GCA_964483495.1 uncultured Candidatus Pelagibacter sp.
AGGGATAGTGCCACAGAAAATAAACCGCCTCATCAAGGCAAGGGTGAAAAGGTGTGGTAAGAGCACACCGGCTGTTTGGTAACAAGCAGCGCATGGAAAACCCCACTGAGAGCAAAACTGAGTAGAGATGACATTGTTAGAAATAACTAAAAGCTGTCTTTGGCTAGTCATCAGGGTTAGTTGCTTGAGCCTTAAAGCGATTTAAGGCCTAGAGAAATGATAGGTTTAAATGACAGAACCCGGCTTATAGTTTATCTGGCACTTCTTAATTAAAAAATCTTCAATCGAAACGTTTCATATTTGTTCTTTATAAATTAAGACATTTTATTAAAATATTAGGTATTGACGCTTTATCATAAAACCCATAATATCCCATAAAAACCCAAATTAGGGTTATATTTATGAACTATGTTTTTATCTACTTACGAAAACAAACTGGACAAAAAGGGAAGGGTTTCTGTGCCGGCTTCTTTTAGATCTCACTTATCTAATTTAGGTTATAATGGTGTAATTTGTTATCCTTCTTTTAACAACCAATGTATAGAAGCATGGCCACAAGATAGAATTGAAAAAATTTCTAACACAATTGATTCATTAAATCCTTTTGAGGAGAAAAAAGACTATTTTGCAACATCAATATTGTCTGAAAGTATAAATCTACAATTTGATAGCGAAGGTAGAATTTTATTAACATCAAAATTATTAAAACATGCAAAAATTAAAAATAGCATGTTGTTTGTTGGTCAAGGAAAAACTTTCCAAATATGGGAACCAGCAACATTTGAAAAATTTAGGGTAACTGCAAGAAGAAAATCTAACACAAACAGAGCGAGCCTTAAATGGGAAAAACAATTTAATAACTAAGAGGGAATATATGACAATAAACTTTAAGCAACCAGATATTAGAGAGTTGAAACCAAGAATACTAGTTCTTGGAGTTGGTGGAGCAGGTGGAAATGCAATAAATGAAATGATTGATGCAGGCATGCAAGGAGTAGAGTTTATTGCAGTTAATACAGATGCTCAAGATTTAAAACTTAGTAAAGCCCATGCTAAAATACAAATAGGATTAAATTTAACCAAAGGTTTAGGAGCAGGTGCAAAAATTGATATAGGGCAAGCAGCTGCTGATGAATCTCTTAATGAAATTGTAAATTGTTTACAAGGCTCAAATATGGTTTTTATAGCTGCAGGAATGGGTGGAGGAACAGGAACTGGATCTGCCCATGTTATTGCTCGTGCTGCTAAAGAATTAAATATTTTAACAGTAGGAGTTGTAACACTTCCTTTTCTTTATGAAGGACCATCAAGAATGAGAAGAGCACAAAATGGTTTAGAAGAACTTAGAAAACATGTAGATACTATTATTGTTATTCCAAATCAAAACCTATTTAAAATTGCGAATGAACAAACAGGCTTTGAAGAGTCTTTTAATCTATCAAATAATGTTTTATTGCATGGTGTTCAAAGCATTACAGATTTAATGGTCAGACCAGGCTTAATCAATTTAGATTTTGCTGATGTTGAAACTGTTATGAGCGCAATGGGCAAAGCAATGATGGGGACTGGAGAAGC
>CAZABF010000147.1:0-1558 GCA_964483495.1 uncultured Candidatus Pelagibacter sp.
GATCCAATTCCTTCTGTTATCGATCCACCTTCGCTTTTTAATTCTCCATTTTTAATATAATTGTAAAGAGCCGAACCTGTTGGGTCTGATAAATAAATTTTTATATTTTTATTTTTTTCTTTTAAGTAACTACTAACTCCTCCAATTGTTCCTCCAGTTCCAGAAGAACAAACAAAGCCATCAACTTTACCTTCGGTTTGGTTCCAAATTTCAGGTCCAGTTGTTTCATAATGACCTTTTGCATTAGCCGTGTTGTCAAATTGATTGGCCCAAACTACCCCATTATTATTAGAACTTTTTAGTTCATCAGCTAATCTTCCTGCAACTTTTACATAATTGCCATCATCTTTATATGGTTTGGGTGGAACTAATCTTAAATCAGCTCCAATATTTATTAAAGTATCTTTTTTTTCTTGAGTTTGATTATCGTTCATTACTATAATTGTTTTATATCCTAAAGAATTTCCTAAAAGACAAAGTCCTATTCCAGTATTTCCAGCAGTTCCTTCTACAACAATTCCACCTTTAGATATTAACTTTTTTTCTTGAGCATCTTTAATTAAAGCAAGAGCTGCACGATCTTTAACCGATCCACCAGGATTTAAATATTCAGCTTTACCATAAATGTTACATCCAGTTATTTTTGACGCTGCTTTAAGTTTAATCAGTGGAGTATTACCAATACCTTCAATAAAATTATTTTGAGAATTTTTCATTAATCTAATTATTCATCTATACCATAAGGTTTAAATTCTTTTTTAGCTGTTCCAACATTTTTGGCAGGTATACCAACCATTATTGCATTTTCAGGAACATCTTTTGTTACAACTGCGTTAGCACCAATTTTTGCATTATTTCCAACAATAACTGGACCTAATATTTGTGCTCCTGATCCAACAACTACATTATCCTCTAAAACTGGATGTCTTTTAACATCTCTTTGTTTATCAGAATTTATACTTGGTGAAATTCCACCTAGTGTAACCATGTGATAAATAGTAACATTATCACCTATTTTGGAAGTTTCTCCAATTACAACTCCCATTCCATGATCTATAAATAGGTTTTTTCCTATCACTGCTTTTGGATGAATTTCTATTCCAGTTAAAAATCTAGAAAATTGTGAAATTATTCTTGCAATTAAATCTAATTTTGCAATAGAGAAAAAATTTGCAATTCTATGAAAGAAAACTGCTTTAACACCAGGATAAGTTAATATTATACTTAACTTTGATTTTGCCGCTGGATCTCTTTTTATTATTGATTCTAAATATTCGTTCATAGTTAATTTTATTGAAAAAGCTTGAATTAAACTAAATGCTAGCTATTACAGCAGCATTCAGTAGTATTTGGTTTGCAAGAACAGTCTTTGCTTCCATCACAATTGCAGTTTTCACAGTTGCAATTTTTACAATTACATTTTGGATTATCGCAAGACATAAGGTAACTATAAATAATCTTAATAAAATTACAATAGCAATTTTGTCGCTTAATTTACTTGATCCAGTGTAAATCCTTTAATATTTGCAGGTACAGCCACATCCATCATTTTTGGATT
>CAZABF010000148.1:0-1536 GCA_964483495.1 uncultured Candidatus Pelagibacter sp.
CGTGATATCTTGTTTAAATATCTTGATATTAATAAAATCTACGTTTATTAAAAGGGAAATTATGAGTTCAAGCAAAGTACTAAAGCTAATAAAAGACAAGGAAATTGAATCTGTCGATTTAAGATTTACTGACCCTAGAGGAAAACTTCAGCATTTAACAATGGATTCAACAATAGTTGACGATGACATGTTAAACGATGGAGTTTTTTTTGATGGTTCTTCAATAGCTGGTTGGAAGGCTATTAATGAGTCAGATATGATTTTAAAACCTGATTTAAGTAGACATGTAATTGATCCTTATACTTCTCATAACACTCTTATTCTTTTCTGCGATATTTTAGATGCTGTTAAAAAAAATTCTTATGAAAGAGATCCAAGAGGAATAGCAAAAAAAGCTGAAGCATATTTAAAAACTACTGGATTAGGAGATAAAGCTTATTTTGGACCAGAGCCTGAATTTTTTGTATTTGACGATGTGAAGATAAAAAATGAAATGAATGAAATAGGATTTTCAATTGATAGTTCGGAAGGTCCTTATAACTCAGGTAGAAGTTACGAAAATGGAAATATGGGACATAGACCAGTAGTAAAAGGTGGATATTTCCCAGTGCCTCCAGTTGATAGTGCTCAAGACATGCGAGGTGAATATTTAAAAGGTTTAAGAGAAGTTGGAATAACTGTTGAAAAACATCACCATGAAGTAGCACCAAGTCAACACGAACTTGGTATGTTATTTGGAACATTGGTTAGCCAAGCTGATAATGTACAGTTATATAAATATGTTGTTCAAATGGTTTCTCATTCTTTTGGAAAAACTGCTACGTTTATGCCAAAGCCTGTTAAAGGTGACAATGGTTCTGGTATGCATGTTCATCAATCTATTTGGAAAGGAAATACTCCTGTATTTTCAGGAAATAAATACGCAGGTTTATCTCAAACAGCACTTTATTATATTGGTGGAATATTGAAACATGCAAAAGCAATTAATGCTTTCTCTAACGCAACAACTAACAGTTATAAAAGATTAATTCCTGGTTTTGAAGCTCCAGTATTGTTGGCTTACTCTGCTAGAAATAGATCTGCATCTTGTAGAATACCTATTACATTAAGTAAAAAAGGAGCTAGATGTGAAATTAGATTCCCAGATGCATCTGGAAATCCATATTTAACTTTTGCTTCAATGTTAATGGCGGGCTTAGATGGAATAAAAAACAAAATTGATCCAGGAAGTTCTTTTGATAAAGATTTATATGCTTTATCTGAAAAAGAAGTTAAAAAAGTTCCTACAGTTTGCGGTTCTCTAAGAGAGGCTATGGAAAGTCTTGATAGAGACAGAACTTTTTTAAAACAAGGAAATGTTTTTACTGATGATCAAATTGATGCTTATATTGCATTAAAATTTGAAGAAATACATAATTTTGAACACACTCCACATCCTGTTGAGTTTGAAATGTATTACAGCTGCTAAAATTATTTTTTACTTTTTAGGATTTTTTCGTTAGCAATCTTATTCTTATTTACACCTTTTTTGATAGT
>CAZABF010000149.1:0-1532 GCA_964483495.1 uncultured Candidatus Pelagibacter sp.
ATGGATTCAGAATCATTAGAATCATCGGCTTCTACTGAGAGCTAATTAATTTTGATTTTAATACATTTAATTTAATTTTGTTAACTTCAAAAAGTTCTCTTTCTTTTTTTTTAAGAATTTTACCCGAAGGTAGCTTTAATTTTTGTGAATTTACTTTTTTTCCATTAACAATAACTTCATAGTGCAAATGTGGACCAGTTGACATTCCTGTTGATCCGACATATCCAATTATTTGACCTTGTTTAACTCTTGCGCCTTCTCTTATACCTCTTGCAAAACTTTTTAAGTGTGCATAAACAGTAGAGTAAGTTGAGTTATGTCTTATTTTTATACAATTTCCTCCACCACCACACCATCTAGATCTTATAATTTTTCCATCTCCCGAAGCCATAATAGGAGTTCCTTCGGGCGCAGCAAAATCTGTTCCTCGGTGCATTTTATTGTATCCAAGTATTGGATGTTTACGAACTCCAAAGTTTGACGAAAGTCTTGCTCCGTTAATAGGGGTTTTCATTAAACTTTTTTTTACACTCTTTCCTGCGGGGTCAAAATGTTCGTAGCCATCTTTTGTTTTAAAAATATATAAATCATTTTCCTTACCTTGCAAAATTAAATTGGCGTATAAAATTTTTCCAGTATCTATAACTTTATTGTCCGGATCCAAATAGGTTTCATATATTATTTGAAAACTATCATTTTTCCAAATGTCTCTTTGAAAATCGATTTGAAATCCATATATTCTTGCAAATTCAATTATAATATTTGGCTCTATTCCCTTATTAATTGCGCTTGCATATAAACTATTTTTGATGATTGACTCCTTATAAACAATTACTTGGTCTAAATTTTTACTTATTTCCTTATGTTCAAACTTGTCTGAATCATCTTTTCTATAAAAAACAAAAGTTTTTTTTTTTGATTTTTCAATTGATATTTCAAAAACCTTAATTGGTTTAGAATTATTTATTTTAAATGATATTTTTTGACCTCTATATAAATTATTGACAAATTTAAATTTTGACAGTTTGTTCACCACTAATTCTCTTTCAGTTGAAGGTAGATTTAATTGTTTTATAATTTTTTCAAATGTATCTCTTTTTTCAACTTCAAAATCTATATAACTAAATTTAGGTGTTAAATTATTTACTATTAAGTTTAATGATTTTTTTAAATAGGAGTTATTTAAAAAATTTATCAAATCATCTTCATTATTTTTTTTATTTATGGAGTAAAAATTTGTTATTAAAATTGCAAAAAATAATAAAAAAAGTAATAATATTTGATAAAGATTATTTTTTATCATCCTATTTAAATATAATTTAGTTTTTTGCATTTGATTAGAAGTAGCAAAAAAACATTGATTTTTGTATGTTTTTTGACTTTTTTTTTGTATCTAATTACTTGATTTCCTTTTAATTTATACTATAAGCGTCACACTCAACATAGAAAAGTTGTTTATTATTAGGCTTTATAAGCCTAATTAGCTATTTTATTAGTAAAAATTTAAGAAGAGAAGTGTGGACGGTTAAGGT
>CAZABF010000150.1:0-1511 GCA_964483495.1 uncultured Candidatus Pelagibacter sp.
TTAATTAATATGAAAACTTAAAAGAAACCTAATATCTCACTAAAATTTGACTATTTGATTTATCCCAACTTGGTATAGTCTGGCATCTAGTTTGGGGACTAGTATCCTATAAAACCCTGTAAAGTTTAACTAGTTATGAATTTTTGCAAATGATTTATTAGATCTTTTTGTTCTTTAATCATAATTTTTAATACATCACCAATTGAAATAACTCCTAAAATTTTTTTATCTTCTAGTATCGGAAGATGTCTTATTTTTTTTTCTGACATAATTTCCATGCACTGGTCAATTTTATAATCTCTAGTAATAGTGATTAATTCTTTGGTCATAACTTCATCTAATAATGTATCTTTGCTGCTCTTGCCTTTTAAAATAACCTTTCTTGCATAATCTCTTTCTGAAAATATACCTATAGGAAAATCGTTATTATCAACGATAATGATTGCGCCTATATTCTTTTCTGACATTAAAATAAGTGCTTGTCTTACACTTTGGTCTTTTGAAATAGTGTAAATTTGCCTATTTTTATTTAACTTTAAAAAATCTTCTATTTTAATCAAAATTG
This sequence comes from uncultured Candidatus Pelagibacter sp., assembly GCA_964483495.1. Classification (GTDB taxonomy): domain Bacteria; phylum Pseudomonadota; class Alphaproteobacteria; order Pelagibacterales; family Pelagibacteraceae; genus Pelagibacter. The sequence continues at coordinate 566 of CAZABF010000150.1, forward strand.
GTTACCATCTTTTTGTTTGCCTTTCTTTTTGTTAAGAAGCTCAATTATTATATCAAATTTTTTTTTTAAAAGAATACAATTTTCTTTATTAATTATAATAATGGCACAAACTTTACATCAAATAACTCTTTTGTTGAATAATTGGTTATATTTAATTTTTTTAACAAAACTAATTTTTGATTTCTTGCAGAATATATTTTTGGAAAAATCATTTTTCCATTGATTTTAAGATATTTAATTAGTTTTAAAGGAAAATGCTTTACTGCTGCACTAATAATAATTGAGTCAAATTGAATTTTTTTATGCCATCCATTAATACCATTACCAAGTAGGTAGCTAATATTTTTTAAATTTAACTTTGCATGATTGATTTTTGCTTGATTTATTAATTTTTCAAATATTTCAACTGTAAAAATATGTTTACATAAATATGAAAGTAATGCTGTTTGGTATCCGGTGCCAGTACCTACTTCAAGCACAAGATCTGTTTTTTTTATATTTAAACAATCTATCATATTTGCAACTACAAGAGGTTGGCTAATTGTTTGATTACAATCTATTGGCAAAGGTCTATTGTCATAGGAAAAATCAACAAAATTTTTTTTAACAAAAATTTCTCTAGGTATCTCTCTTATATATTTTAATATAGTTTTATTTGTAAAATTATTTAAAATTAATTCATCAATTAAATCATCAATTTTACTTTTAAATAAATAATCATCTAATTTGTAAAACATTTTCATTTGTTAAATATATAAAACCTATTTATTTCTTATTTTTTTAATCCCGCACACCTTGCATTCTATAGTTTCAACAGACCCTCCTGGGCCAAAACTGTAAGATACATCTATTATTTTGTATCGATGGATACCCAACCAGCACAATAATTTGTTAAATTTATATTTCATATTTCTAAAGGCGGATTGTCAGATGTTTCAAAATTTTG
>CAZABF010000151.1:0-1508 GCA_964483495.1 uncultured Candidatus Pelagibacter sp.
TTCGTATGATAATTAATAATAGATAAAAAAAAGAAGAAAAAATGACTTTTAAAAGGAAATTGATGTACGCTAATAAATCACCCAGACGTATAGATAGAAAAGCAGGAGCACGTAATAAGAAAATAACAAAACCTTTTTATTCGAGTCCTTGTTATCTTGGAGAGATGGAGATAGAGAAGCAAAAAAAGAAAAAAAAATAAGTCTATTCATAAACAATATGACTAATAGAACAATAGAAATAATGGCACCTGCAGGTTCATGGGAATCGTTGCAAGCAGCAATACAAGGAGGTGCAAACTCTATTTATTTTGGAATAGAACAATTAAATATGAGGGCCAGATCTTCCAATAATTTTACTTTGAAAGATTTAACAGAAATAGTTGAGCTTTGTAGTAAAAAAAATATTAAAACCTATGTTGCTCTCAACACTATTATTTATGATCACGATCTAATATTAATGAAAAAAATAGTGAACGCCGCTAAACAAACTGGAATTACAGCTATTATTGCTTCTGATCAAGCGGTAATTAATTATGCAACCTCAATAAAAATGGAAGTTCATATTTCTACCCAAACAAATATTACGAATATAGAAACAATACGTTTTTATTCTCATTTTGCAGATGTTGTTATTTTATCGAGAGAATTATCTTTACTTCAAACAAAAGAAATAACTAAAGAAATTGAAAAACAACAAATAAAAGGACCTTCCGGAAATTTAATCAGGATCGAAATTTTTGCTCATGGTGCATTGTGTATGGCGGTTTCAGGAAAATGTTATTTGAGCTTACATACTGCAAATTCTTCCGCAAACAGAGGAGCTTGTATTCAAAATTGTAGAAAAACTTATACAGTTACAGATAAAGAAGATGGTTACCAGTTTGATATTGATAATGAATATATTATGTCACCAAAAGATTTATGTACTATAGGATTTATTGATAAAGTTTTAGATTCTGGTTCAAGCGTTCTAAAAATAGAAGGAAGAGGCAGATCTCCTGAATATGTAAAAACAACCACTCAATGTTATCGAGAAGCTGTGGATTCTTATTTAAAAGGAACTTACAATAAAGAAAAAGTGAAAGGTTGGATTGTTCGACTAAAAACTGTTTACAACAGAGGTTTTTGGGATGGTTATTATTTAGGTCAAAAAATGGGAGAATGGACAGGAATTCACGGATCTAAAGCCACAAAAAAAAAAAATATACATAGGTAAAGCCAAAAAGTATTTCTCAAAAATACAGGTTGCAGAGTTTGATTTAGAGGCACAAGACCTCCAAAAGGGTGATGGTATTTTAATTACAGGAAGAACAACGGGGGTAATTGAAACTGTAGCTAATGAGATTCGCATTAATGATAAACAAGTAAAAGAAGTAAAAAAAGGAGATAACTTTTCTATGAAGTTAAATTGCAAAGTGCAACCAAACGATAAGCTATATAAAGTTTTAAATAACTAATGATACAGATCGTCTACAAAAGAGAAAAATGTATAGGATGTAATTATTGTA